>JBIIQA010000043.1:0-9734 GCA_044342355.1 Miltoncostaeaceae bacterium
GATGATGACCTCACGGGCACGGGTCTCCCGGAGGATACGACCGAGATCCTCGCGCGCGCCGAGGACCTTGACCCCGCCCACCCGTATGCCCTTCTTGCGGGGGTCATCATCCACCAGCCCCACCGGCGTATAGGCCAGGGCGGCATTGCCGCGCATGTCGCGTATCAGTGAATGCGCGGCATTTCCGGCACCGCAGACGATGACCGGGCGGCCATTGCCCACGCCGGTGCCGCGCGACGAACGCTCCATGACAGAGCGCACGATGAACCGCACGCCCCCGACGAGCATCACCGTGAAGAGGAAGTCGAGCGCGAACACACCGCGCGGGACGGCCTCGTAGCCCTCGGGGCGCCACAGCGTGAGCGCAAGCGTCACGAGTCCGCTCGCCACGAGACACGCCACCACGATCTGCTCGAGGTCACGGATACCCGTGAACCTCCACCAGCGCGTGTAGAGGCGGAACGCCACGAACGTGAGGATCTTGATGCCCACCACCACGCCGAGCGTGATGAGGAACAGGCGCTCGTAACGGGCGGGCGGATCACCATCGAACCGGACGACGAACGCCAGCCACCAGGCGAGCGACACGAGTGCGAGATCAACGAGCATCTGCCCGAGGCGGTGGAGCCGGCCGAGCGATGCGATTCGGGCGAGCAGCGAGCTCATCACGTGTCCATGGTACGGGAGCGGCGGCGGCGGCCCGAACCGCCGGTTTCGGCCGCCCCGAGGATGAGGTCGACAAGCAGGTCGGGATCGCGCATGGGAGGGGTGGCCGATCGCTCCCGGCGCACCAGCGCGAGGTCCGCCGGATCCTCGAGCCGGTGGAGACGGCCCTCGGCGATGAGGCGGGCATCGACGGCGCCGAGGCGTCCGGCGAATGGGCTGTAGGCAGGCACCCCGAGGGCCACGGCCTCGCGGTTCATGGTGCCGCCCGCGCTGATCACGAGATCGGACGCGTTGATGAGCCCCGGCCCGTCCACCGCGACCTCGGGCACGATGACCCCCCGTCGGCGAAGTGCCGCGCGCTGCTCCTCGATGCGCGGCAGGGCGACCACCTGAATGCCGTCGGCGTGGGATTCGAGGTGATCCACCACCCGCGCGAAGAGGTCCGTCGATGCACCCCGGTGGTAGAGGGTGACCTCGGGGGGTGGGCGCAGCACCACGATGACCTTCGACGTATCGAGCCCGAGCTCCGCGGCCACTCCCGGATCGGGCGCATCGTCGGCCAGGTAGTACTCCTCCTTCAGCCCCGGGTACCGGATGAGCTTTGGCGGGCGGATGCCGTACCGCTTCAGCGCATGGGCCGGGATGGCATCGGGTACCAGCACGCGACTCGCGAGGCGCCCGTTGGAGTGATGCATGGCGGCCGCGAACTCGTAGTCGAACATCGTGACCTGCGGGATGCGGTTGAGGCGCGCGACGAGGGGCTGGTCGGTGCTGCCGTGGGCGACGGCGAGGTCGAAGTGCTCACGGCGCACCATCGACCACAGCTGGGAGGAGCGCGACGTCATGGCGCGGGCCTTGCCCCGCAGCCCGCCGCCGCCGTGGGCACCCATGGTCTGGTGCGGGATGCCGTACTTGTCGAGGAGCGGGATGGTCTGGGCGAAGTCGCGCGATGTCACCACCACCTCGTGCCCCCGCTCCTGCATTCGCCGGATCAGCGGGCGGAAGATGAGGACGTGCGGCGAGTTGGTGCAGTCGACCCAGATCCGCATGGGGACCCCTTCGGTCGCCCTAGAGACGCCCTACCGCCCGGCCGACGGCCGCGACGACCTCGTCCACCTGCTCGCGGGTGAGGTTGGGGTGCATGGGCAGCGCGAGCCCCGTGTCGGCCCACTCCTCGGCCACCGGGAGATCGCCCCTCGAGTACCCGAGTCCGGAGAACACCGGCTGCAGGTGCATGGGCGTGCCGTAGTAGACGACCGCGCCGACGCCTTCCTCCACCAGGAGATCGCGCAGGCGGTCCCGCTCGGGGTGGCGCACCACGTACAGGTGGTAGACGTGCCGCACGCCGCTGCACTCCTCGGGCAGCGCCACGTACTGGCCGAGGCCCGACTCGCGGTACCAGTCGGCGACCTGCCTGCGTCGGGCGTTCCAGTCGTCCACGTGCGGCAGGAAGATTCCCACGGCAGCGGCCTGGATCTCGTCGAGGCGCGAGTTGTAGCCCACCTCGAGGAACGTCTGCTTGTCGTCGGAGCCGTGGAAGCGCAGGCGGCGCACCGCGTGGGCCAGGTCGGCGTCCCGGCACGAGATCATGCCGCCGTCACCGATCCCCGGGAAGTTCTTGGTGGGGAAGAACGAGAAGGTGGCGATGTCACCCATGGTGCCCACCTCCCACTCGCCGTCGGCCGATCCGAATGCCTGGGCCGCGTCCTCGATGACCGACAGGTCGTTCTCGGCGGCCGTCGTGAGGATCGGGGTCATCGAGGCGGAGTGCCCGAAGATGTGCACGGGGATGATGGCCTTGGTCTTCTCGGTGACCTTCTCCTCGATGAGGTCGGGGTCGATGCAGGCTGCCATCGGCTCGACATCGACGAAGACCGGGGTGGCGCCGTGGCGCGCGATGGCCTCGGCGGTCGCGTAGAAGGTGTACGGCGTGGTGATGACCTCATCGCCGGGCTTCACGCCAAGGGCCTGAAGGGCGATGACGAGGGCGTCGGTGCCGTTCGCCACGCCCACGCACGGACGGTTGCCGAGCCGCTTGCCCACGGCCTCCTCAACCGCCTTGACGCGCGGCCCGAGGATGAAGGTGCCGGTATCGAGGATGTCGGAGATCGCCGCATCCAGCTCGGCCCGCATGGGCGCGTACTGGGCCCGGATGTCCATGAGGGAAATTCCCATCAGATCCTTCCCGGCCCGCTCCGGGGCCTCACCTGTGACGACGCGCGACGTTACCAACGCATGCGGGCGCCGGAACCCATTCCGGGGCCACCGGGGACGTCGGTCACCGGGGCGTCCGCGGCGGGGATGGCCACCGTCACGATGGTGCCGAACCCCTCCCGCGACGTGATGGAGGCGGTTCCGCCGAGGCGCTCCGCGATGTGCTTGACGATCGACAAGCCGAGCCCCGTGCCGCCAAGGCTGCGTGAGCGCGAGGGATCCGCCCGGTAGAAACGCTCGAAGACGTGCGGAACGTCCTTCTCGGGAATCCCGAGGCCATCATCCTGCACCTCGATCACCACCATTCCCCCGGCATGGCCCACGCGGGCCGTGGCCGTGGCGCCCGGCCCCGCGTAGCGAATCGCGTTCTCCACCAGGTTGCGCACCACCGTGTGCGCCATGCGATCGGTCAGGGCCGTCCAGGCCCCCTCATCCGCGACCACCATCAGGCGCATGCCCTGCTCAGCAGCCTCGCCCGTGAGCTCGTCAGCCACCACGTGGGCGATGGCCCCCATGTCGCTGCGCTCGCCCGTGGGATCACCCTGCGCCGCCTCGAGCTCCGAGAGGAAGAGTATGTCGTTGATGAGCGCCTCGAGGCGCTCCGTCTCAAGGCGCGAGCGGTGAACGAAGTCCTCCCGCATCGCGAGGGGCATTTCCGGGTCCTCGAGTGCCTCGAGCATTCCCCGAAGACCCGTGAGCGGGGTGCGCAACTCGTGCGACACGTTTGCGACGAACTGCGATCGCAGGTCCTGATACGCCACGGCCTGCGTGGCGTCGAAGAGCGTGAGCACCGCGCCCCCGGCGCCGGCATCCCCGAATGGCACCACCTGCACGCGGAAGGTGCGCCGCCCGTCGACGAACAGCCGCATCTCGAACTCGTCAGCGCGTCCCTCGGCCAGCGCTTCGCGCACGCGGGTGGCGAGCAGGTGATCCCCGAACGCCTCGAGCACGCCCACCCCCGTGCGCAGGAAGGGCAGGGCCTCGACGGCGGCCGGGTTGGCGTGCGCGACGATCCCATCGTGGCCGATGACCAAGGCCGTCGTGGGAAGGGCATCGAAGGCCGCGGCCATGCGATGGGCGGCGTCGTCACCGGGAAGAACCTCCGCGGGCCGCGCGACGGCCTCGGGCGGCGGCGCGGCGGCGCGGCGGCGGCCTGCAAGCGACATCGCGGCGATGACCACCGCAAGGGCGGTGATCACCCATGCGGCGACGCTCATGGGTGCCGGGCCATGCCCCTAGGCCGGGATCGCGTCGATCTCGGCGTGCAGGGCCTTCATCTCGCGAACCAGACGTGCGACCTCGTCATCGAGGCCGGTCATGCCCTCGTTCTGGCGATACGTCACGTGCCCCAGTTCCTCGGCCAGCGCGTTGAGCTTGCGCTGCAACATGAGCTTCTCGCCCTTGTCGCGTGTCTCATTGACGCCCTTTTGGGCGGCATCCGCCGTCTTTCTGGCGAGGTCCTTGGCCTTGTCCGTGAAGCTCATCGGGTGCTCCTCCGTCAGGTCCGTTCCGCGCGCCACGTGCCGAACGCGATGAACGTGGCGATGATCGAGACGATCAACGACACGATGATGCCCCACGACTGGTCACGGATGTCCATGAGGGCGATGATCGTGTAGACGAGGGTGATCGACGTGAGATACGCCGACACGCCGGTACCGGGCAGTCGCGGCACCTCGTAGTCGAAGGCATCGGCCAGCGAGAGCAGCCCCGCGATGAGCGCGGCGACGAACGCGAGCCAGACGGAGTCGGCATCCCATGCCCGCGCGCCGCCCGCTCCCCACTCGAAGAACAGACTGATGATGAAGACGCCGTTCAGGATGGCCACGGCGAGCAGACGCTCGCGGCGCTCGAGTGACTTCAGGTAGTTCACGGACGTGCCTTTCTAGCCGCGTCGATCGGTGATCCAGGCCATCGCGGAGAAGAGCACCGCGGCGGCGGACAGGCCGAGGGCGGTCCACGCCCCGTAGATGATGTCGTCCCCCGCCATCAGGAAGAGGGCGGTGTAGAACAGGCCCATCGGCATGAGGAACGTGCTGATCGCCGGAATGGGCAGCGAGCGGAAGGCGTCGACGCTGACGGCGTCGAGCAGGAGGAGCACCGACGCCACGGCCATGATGACCAGCGGAAGCCATGCGGAGTCGATGAGCCCGAAGCCGGTGACATCGTCGCCGGCGGATCCGAACCACGGCAGGAAGAGGGCGCCGCACCATAGGCCACCGATCACGGCGGCGAGGATTTCGAGGCGCTCGAGTGCTCCGAACCGGCTCACGGCTTCAGTGTACGTGCGGGGGCGGCGCCCCCCGGTCAGGTGTTACCGCGTGTCCTCGCGGAAGACGGAGAACGTGAGTACGAGCCCGACGACCGAGAAGATCAGGGCGAGCCAGACCCCGTACGAGATGCCGTCGAGGAAGAACAGGAACATCAGCACGTAGAACACCAGCAGCGACATGAGGTAGGTGGCCACCGCGGTGGGCGCCAGGCGCCGGAGCGGCAGATCCATTCCCAGTGCGTCGCCCGCGACGATGCCGCCCGCAGCCATTGCGATGAGCAGAACGAGTGGCCATGAGCCGAAGTCGGCGCCGGAGCCCTCGAACGGGCCGAAGGTCTGCCACTTCAGGAACAGGGAGATGATGAACAGCAGCATGCTGACGGCTGCTCCCAGCAACTTCTGTTCGCGCGAGATCCCCTGGAGGTCCACCGGTGCTCCTTGTACGGATTCGGACGGGACGCCTTTCGACGTCGTCCGCACCCGTCCCTTCCTAGGAGATCGTGAAGGGCGCGTAGTGCCCGGGCACGACGAGGGCCGGTGCCTGCTCGCGGATCATGTGCCAGGCGGCCACATGCTGATCACGGTTCTCGAGCCCGTCGGGCGCCCGCATGTCGCGAAACCACGCGGGATCGGGCCCGAGGGTGTCCCCCGCGATTACCACCCGTGCGTCCGCGCACTCGGCCACCACCGCCACGTGGCCGGGGGCATGGCCCGGCGTGTGGAACCACGTGAGCCCGGGACGCACCTGCCCGCGCACGCCCTCCATCATCACCATGGGAACCGGGTCGAGGACACCGTGCTGGCGACGTGCATAGGGCGTGCCGAGCTCATCGGCATGCACCCACACCTGCTCCACGTTCGGGAGCTGGGGCAGGGCGCTCAGGTGGTCGGAGTGCAGGTGGGTCATCACCACCGTGCGGATATCGCGGGGGTCGATGCCGCGGGCACGGAGCACCCCGTCGAGCATGTCGCCCTGAGTCTGGTAGCCGGGATCGACGATGATCTGCTCATCCCCCGTGAGAAGCACGGTGTTGGGCCAGGCGATCATCCCCGGCACCGCGCCCCCGATCGCACGGTACGCGGCGAACGTTCCCTCGCTGCTTGAGGCCCGGCTCTCGAGGACCTCACCCCCCAGGAGACCGAGGACGATGCGGTGGGCAGGCACCAGGATGTCCCACTCCCAGGGGCCCCCGGCCATCCGCTAGGCCGCCGGTCGATCGACGGGAGAGATGTCCGGGCGCGCGTAACAGGGGGCCTCGAGAAACGCGCTCACCGGATCCGGTGAGCGGCGCCGGAAGCGCTCAGCGCGCACCCTCACGGCCTCCCGGGCGGGCGCGGCAAGCGGAGATGCCACGAGCCCGAGGAGCCCCGCCCCGATGATCAGGCCCCGGCGGCGGATGGCCAACGCGCTGCTACTTGAGGAGCGAGAGGAATTCGTCGACGGGAATCGCTGTCAGCGTCTGGAAGTGCGCTGTCCCGCGGGCCGCGAGCTCCACCGAGACGCGCGCGATGACCTTCTCATCGGGGGCCTCGACAATGTTCACGAAGTCATACGGACCCAGGACCGCCCACTGCTGGACGACCTTGGCGCCCATCTGCTCGATCTCTTGGTTCACTTCCTTCACGCGCTGCGGATTGGCCTTGATGGTGCCCGCGCCATGTGGGCTGAGCGTGCTGAGCAGGATGTAGGTCGGCACCCGTCCTCCTGGGATCTTCGCCGGTCGCGCCGAGCCTACCAGCGTGCGGATAGGATGACCCCATGGGAACCGAGGGCTCCGGCCGCGCCACCCGTGGAGTGATCCCGGGCACCATCACCGTGGCCTCCCTCATCCTGGCTGTCAGCGTGTTCCTGCCCTGGTACACGGCCGATGTGGCCCCTCCATTCGCACCGCAGGCCAGCTCGGGATGGGATGCCAGTCTCTTCGCCCGCGCGGCCTTCGCCGCGGCGGTGCTCATGGTCATCGCGTCCGGGCTCACGTGGCTCGACAGCCGTGGCCTCCTGCCGCTTGACGCCGACATCGTGCGCGCGTTCGAGTGGGCGTGCCTCGTGCTGGCAGTCCTGGCCACCGCACTCGTGGCGTGGCGCCTCGTGAGCCCCCCCGGACCGGCCGAGTTCCTCGCACGCGACGTGGGCCTCTTCATCGCGCAGGCCGCCGCCATCGTGGCGCTGGTCGCATCCATCGGCGCGGTGAGACCGCGCGGCACCTGACAGGAAGGCACCAATGATCTCCGTCGAGCGCTCCATCACCGTCCCCATCGCCCGCGACGAGGCATTCCGCCGCGTTGCCGAGTTCGGCCGGGCGGCCGAGTGGGACCCGGGGCTCGCGTCGTCACGCCAGGAGACCCCCGGCGAGCCCGGGCTCGGCACCTGCTTCGCGATCATCGCCGTGTTCCGGGGCAAGGAGACGCCCATGACGTACGAGATCACCGACTGGTCCCCCACCACGCGCCTGGTCATCACGGGCACCGGTGAGAAGGCCACGGCCGTCGACACCATTACGTTCGCCGATGCTCCCGGCGGCGGCACCCACATCACCTACGCGGCAGAACTGGGGCTCGCGGGGGCACTGAGGTTTGCCGAGCCGTTCCTCAAGCGCACGTTCGGAACGATGGGTGAGAAGGCCGTCGCCGGCCTCGGGGCCTGGCTGTCGTCCTAGCCTGACCCTCCATCCCGTCGCAGATCCGACGGGATGGAGGGCGGTTTCGGACCACGGCCGCTGAGACCCGGTGGTCTACGTCGCGGTGCGCGCGCGCGGCCGCATGACCAGGGCATCGCCGTCCACCGCCACCTCGACGTCGTCCCCTGGCTTCACCTCGCCGGTGAGCATCTCCATGGCAAGCGGATCCTGCACGCGCTTCTGGATGACGCGCTTGAGCGGGCGCGCCCCGTATGCCGGGTCATACCCCTCGTCGGCGATTCGCTCGCGCGCCTCGGGCGTGAGAACGAGGCGGATGTCCTGCTCCTCCAGCCGCTGCTCAAGGCGCTGCATCTGCATGTCGACGACCTTGTCGATGTGCGAACGGTCGAGCCTGCTGAACTGCACGATCTCGTCCACGCGGTTCAGGAACTCCGGCCGGAAGTGGTCGCGCAGGGCCCCCAGCACCCGCTCGGAGGCGATCTCGTCGGAGATGCCGTCAGCGAGGAACTGGCTGCCGATGTTGGAGGTCATGATCACGACCGTGTTGCGGAAGTCCACGACGCGGCCCTGGCCGTCGGTCAGGCGGCCGTCGTCGAGCAGTTGGAGCAGCACGTTGAACACGTCGGGGTGTGCCTTCTCGATCTCGTCGAGCAGCAGCACCGCGTACGGGCGACGCCGCACGGCCTCCGTGAGCTGGCCGCCCTCCTCGAACCCCACGTACCCCGGGGGCGCTCCGATGAGGCGTGCCACCGTGTGCTTCTCCATGTACTCGCTCATGTCGATGCGCACCATCGCGCGCTCGTCGTCGAACATGAACTCGGCGAGGGCGCGGGCGAGTTCGGTCTTTCCCACGCCCGTGGGGCCGAGGAAGATGAATGACCCGATGGGCCTTGCCGGATCGGACAGGCCGGCACGGGAGCGGCGGAGCGCATTGGCCACGGCCTCCACCGCCTCCTCCTGCCCCACCACGCGCTCGTGCAGGCGGTCCTCCATGTGCACGAGCTTCTCCACCTCACCCTCCATGAGGCGGTTCACGGGGATTCCCGTCCATGCCGCCACGACCTCGGCGACGTCCTCATCGGACACCTCCTCCTTGAGCATGCGGTGCTCCGCCTGCCGGGCATCGAGCTGCTCCTGGGCCTCGTCGAGACCGCGCTCAAGCTCGGGGATGGTTCCGAAGCGCAGGCGTGCTGCCCCCTCGAGATCGGCCTCGCGCTCTGCGCGCTCCACCTCGATGCGGGCGCGCTCGAGATCCTCCTTGAGATCGCGGATGCGGGTGATGGACGCCTTCTCCTCCTCCCACACCGCCTTCATGCCATCGGACTCCTCCCGGAGATCGGCCAGTTCGGCGGCCACGCGCTCGCGGCGCTCCACCGACGCCGGGTCGGTCTCGGCCTGCAGCGCCTGCTCCTCGATCTCGAGCTGGATGACGCGGCGAAGCGCGACGTCGAGTTCCTCGGGTACCGAGTCGATCTCGATGCGCAGGCGGCTGGCCGACTCGTCGATCAGATCGATCGCCTTGTCGGGCAGGAAGCGCGAGGTGATGTAGCGGTCGGACAGCCGGGCGGCCGCAACGAGGGCCGAATCCTTGATGCGCACGCCGTGGTGCACCTCATAGCGCCCCTTGAGGCCGCGAAGGATCGCGATGGCGTCCTCCACCGACGGCTCACCCACCATCACGGGCTGGAACCGGCGCTCGAGGGCGGCGTCCTTCTCGATGTAGCGGCGGTATTCGTCGAGTGTGGTGGCCCCCACGGCCCGCAGCTCGCCACGGGCGAGCATGGGCTTCAGCAGGTTCGCCGCATCGACGGCGCCCTCGGCCTTGCCCGCCCCCACGATCGTGTGCAGCTCGTCGATGAACAGGATGATCTCGCCCTCGGCGTCCGCAATCTCCTTGAGCACGGCCTTCAGCCGGTCCTCGAACTCGCCGCGGTACTTCGATC
>JBIIQA010000044.1:0-9699 GCA_044342355.1 Miltoncostaeaceae bacterium
GGTCTCGGCGACCGCCTTCACGAGCTCGGGCCGGGCAAATGGGGCGACGGCACCGACCACGACCTGGCCGGGCGTCAGGCGCGCGAGGTCGGTGCTCGCTGCGTTCCCGTCCATGACGTTGACCTGCACCACCACGTCGGCGGCGAAGGCGTCCTCACGGGTGCCGATGCGGGCACCACGATCAGTGAACGTGCTGTCGGGGTATCCGGCGGCACTGCCCGCGCCGGATTCGATCACCACATCGAAGCCCGCCTTGGTGAGCTGTGGGAGCGCCGTGGGAGTGAGCGCAACGCGGGTCTCGCCCGCGCGCGCCTCCGTGGGTACCCCGATCACCATGCGCGGCGTATCGGTTGTCGCCATCTCGCTCTTCCGTTCGGTCCCGTGCCCCGAATGCGCCTCAGGGGCGCGTCGCCGGGAGAGGCGGTGTCGGGGTGGTTGTCGGGCGCTGGATCATTGACGCGTCACGCAGAATCCGGGATGGACCGGGTGGCCCCCTTCCCGGGAGGATGGGGATTCGTACATGACGCGCGAACCGCCGTCAACGCCCCAACCATCACCCTTCGGACATCGGTGTCGGTGCGGGACGCCCCCGGGGCTCCTCCGCGCGCCCCCGCGGGTGCGAAAACCGCGTCAGGAAGGGGCATCGCGGGCTGCGGCAACCGCGGTGTCGAGATCCGCATGCGCGACCACCCCGCTGATCAGCAGCCGGCCTGCGAGGACGATTCCGGGCACCCCGGTGATCCCCACCTGCCGGGCCCATTCGGTTGAGTCATCCACGGCCTTCGCGAACTCGCCCGTCTCCACCGCGACCAGCCCGGCCCCGGCGTCGAGCCCCACCGAGGCGGCCACGTCGGACAGCACATCCCATCCGGTGATGTCGCGTCCGTCGCGCCAGTAGGCATCCATGAGGGCGGCGTGCAGCAGGCGATGCGATCCATCCCCACGCGACCTCGCCCACTCGGTGAGCTCCAGCGCGCGCCTGCTGTTCGGCACGACATCCGGGTTCGGCGCGTACGGCAGGCCCGCCGCGCGCGCCATCTCGCGCACCGGCTGATCGAAGCCCGGGCCGCCGTACAGCGTCTCGAGCGTCGCACGCCTGAGGCCGTCGGCCGGGTACTCCGGATGGAGATCGAACGGGAACCACTCCACCACGGCCCCGTGCGTTCTCTCCAGATACTCCATGCGCTCCCGCGCGACGTGGCAGAAGGGGCAGATGTAGTCGCTCCACACCTGCACCTCGACCGGTGTCAGCTCACCCGCGGTGGTCACCGCCCGGCGGCGTCGAGCCGCGCGAACTCCTCATCCGTGATCACGAGGTCCACGGCGGCCATGATCTCGGCGACCTGCGCGGTGCCCGTGGCGCTTGCGATGGGGCTCACCACGCCGGGGTAGCGCATGAGCCAGGCGAGAGCCACCTGGGCCGGCGTGGCACCGTGCGGCGCGGCGACGTCGTCGAGCGCGGCGAGCATGGCCCAGCCGCGATCGTTCAAGTACGCCTGTGAGATGCCGGCGGCCCGTGGGGTGTCGGGCAGGTCCTGCCCGGGCCGGTACTTGCCGGTGAGGAACCCGCGGGCAAGCGTGAAGTACGGCGCGACGCCCACGTCGTCGCGCACGCAGATGGCCTCGGCGTCGCCCTGATACTCGACGCGCTCGAGCAGGTTGAAGTGCGGCTGGAAGCCCTCAAACCGCGCGAGGCCCGTGGCATCGCTCACCGCGAGGGCCTCCGCGAGGCGGCCGGGGGTGTAGTTCGACGCGGCGAGGTGGCGGATGAGGCCCTCCTCCATAAGTGCGTCGAGATTGGTGAGCGCCTCCTCGAGCGAAATCGATGCGTCGTCCTTGTGCGCGTAATAGAGGTCGATGCGATCCACGCCGAGGCGGGCCAGCGATCCCTCGATTCCGGCGCGCACGTTCTCGCGATCAAGGCCCGCGCGCATGTGGGGGTCGCCCGGGTACCCCACCTTGGTGGCGATCACCAGGTCGTCGGGGCGCCCGCGCGACGCGAGCCAGCGCCCGATGATGGCCTCCGACTCGCCGCCCGTGTTGCCCGGCACCCACGTGGAGTAGACGGTCGCGGTGTCGAGGAAGTTCCCGCCCGCCTCGACGTAGGCGTCGAGCACGGCGAACGACGTCTCCTCGTCGCAGGTCCACCCGAACACGTTCGTGCCCAGGCAGAGCGGGGAAACCATGAGGTCGGTGGATCCGAAACGGCGGCGTTCAGTCATGCCCGGAAACTACCTGCCGATGCATGGCTCGTGACGAATCGGACATGGAGCGGACGATCGGATCCCCCTTGACGGACCTCGCAGAAGCGAAATCATGGGTCAATGGAAGGAAACGCGCACATCACCGATGACCACACCGTGGTGGTCGCTCTGACGACCGACCACCTGCGTGCCATCGAGGCGGCACTCGGGTTGGCCCGTGCCGTCCTCCATGAGGAGATCCGCGTGGCCGACCCGGATGAGGTGGGCCAGGCGATCGTCGCCGCAGAGGGACTCTCCGAGCTCCTCGCCCGGACGCCCTAGTACCGGGACGTGAGGGGGCCGGTCGCCCGGGGCCCCTCACGTCCGCGGGCGGGACCGTCCTAGTTCGACGTCCACCCCTGCGAGGAGTGGCTGCCATCGCAGAACGGCTTGTTCGCGCTCAGCCCGCACCGGCACAGGGCGATGGTGGGGTTGAGGTCGGGAATGGGGTTGCCCTGCTCATCGCTGAGGGTGAACTCACCGCTCACCAGGATGGGGCCATTTTCCTTCAGGCTGATCTCGGCGCCGTCCGCCATGTGCATCTCCTCGGTTCATTTGCTTGTGCGAGCAACATTAGACGAGTGCCCGCGATCGCGTTCAGACGCTACGCCGCATACCGCGGTCGGGACAGGTGGGAGCGGGTAGCGTGCACGGCGATGTCGACGCACCCGCACTCCGCTCCCCCGGCGGCCGGTTCGAAGAACGGCCATATCTGGGCCCTCGTGCTCACGGGCATCGGCCTGTTCATGGTGACCCTCGACAACCTCGTGGTCACCACCGCGCTGCCGGTGATCAGGGTGGACCTCGGGGCGTCGGTCGAGACGCTCGGCTGGGTGGTGAACGCCTACACGCTCGCCTTCGCCGTACTGCTCCTCACGGGCGCCGCCCTGGGCGATCGCTTCGGGCGGCGCCGGGTCTTCGCCGCCGGCCTCGTCATCTTCGCGCTGGCATCCGCGGGCTGCGCGCTCGCGCCCAGCATCGAGTGGCTCATCTTCTTCCGGGCGCTGCAGGGCCTGGGTGCCGCACCCGTGCTGCCGCTGTCCCTCACCCTCCTGGCCGACGCCTTCCCCCCGGGAAAGCGCGGCCTCGCAATCGGCATCTGGTCGGGCATCTCCGGCCTCGCCGTCGCGGCCGGGCCCGTCATCGGGGGCGCCATCGTCGAGGGCATCTCCTGGCACTGGATCTTCTGGATCAATGTGCCCATCGGGATCATCGGCGCCGCACTCACGATGTGGAAGCTGCGCGAGTCGTACGGGCCGGACACCGGCCTCGACCTTGCGGGAATGGCGCTGGCCGGAATCGGCGTGCTCGGAATCGTCTACGGCATCGTGCGCGGCAACGAGGCCGGGTGGGGATCAACGGAGATCCTTGTGTCGCTCATCGGCGGCGCCGTATTCCTCCTCCTGTTCCTGTGGTGGGAATCACGCGCGAAGCACCCCATGCTCCCGATGGCCTTCTTCCGTAACCGCGGCCTGAACGTGGCGAACGCCGCATCGGTGTGCCTCTACTTCGGGCTCTTCGGCGCGGTGTTCTTCCTCGCGCAGTTCCTTCAGACGGTGCAGGGCGACAGCCCATTCGAGGCCGGCCTCAAGGTGCTTCCCTGGACCATCATGCCGATGTTCATCGCACCGGTCGCCGGGCTCATGAGCGACCGGATCGGCGCCCGGCCGTTCATGGTCACGGGCCTGGCCATCATGGCCGGCGCCTTCCTCTGGATGGGACTCATCATCGATCCCACCATCTCCTACCTCGGCCTGTTCGGAGGGTTCCTCCTCGCCGGCTTCGGCATGTCGCTGGTGTTCGCCCCGGTGTCCAACCTCCTCGTGCAGTCGGTACAGCAGGTGGAGATCGGCCGGGCGTCGGGCACCAACAACACCGTGCGCGAGATCGGCGGGGCGCTGGGCATCGCGGTGATGACGGCCATCTTCACGAGCACCGGTTCGTATGAATCGGGGCAGGCCTACGTCGACGGCCTCAACCCGGCGGTGCTGGTGGCCGCGGGCGTTCTGCTGGTGGGAGCAATCGTCTCCCTGGCCGCCCCGCGGCTGAGGGGCCCGAAGCCCGAAGGCGTCGCCGCGCACTGAGGATGTGGTCGCCGTGGGAGAAAAAACGGGTGAGGTGGGCCACGGCGCGACTTCACCCCCCGGACTGAGGGGACATCTGCGACCATTCCGCCCGTGACCCAGCGCCTCTCCGCATGAGCACCGCCGCGCCCCGACGGCAGCATGTGTCGCGCCGCACCACGCCCACCCGACGCCTGCTTCTCGCGTTCCTCGCGGTGATCGCCATGGGCACCGCCCTGCTCATGCTCCCGGGGAGCCGAGCGGCAGAGGGCGGGGCGGCGTTCGGCGAGGCCCTCTTCACCGCGACCTCGGCGGTGACGGTCACCGGTCTGACCGTCGTTGACACCGCCTCGTACTGGAGCACGTTCGGTGAGATCGTCATCCTCGGGCTCATCCAGCTGGGCGGCCTGGGCGTGATGACGTTCACCGCCCTGCTCGTCATCATCATCGGCGGACGCATGGGCATGCGGCGGCGGCAGGCCGCTCAGGCCGAGCAGGGCATCCTCGAGCCGGGCGAGATCCGGCGCATTCTGGTGGGTGTCGCGGTGCTCACCCTGGTGGTCGAGGCAGTCCTCGCGCTCGTGCTGTTCATCCGGTTCCTGACCATCGGATACGGCGCGGGTGAAGCCGCGTGGCTCGGGTTGTTCCAGGCAGTCAGTGCCTTCAACGGGGCGGGCCTCACCCTGTTCAGCAACAGCCTCGTGGGCTTTGCAGATGACCCCGTGATCCTCGCCACCATGGCCATCGGCGTCATCGCGGGCGGACTCGGCATCCCCGTGTGGGCAGACATCACGCGTCGTCGCCGACTCGGCCTGCGGCGCCGGCGGTGGAGCCTGCACACACGGCTGACCCTCATGGGCACGGCCGCGCTTCTCGTGATCGGCTTCGTGGTCATCACGGCATTCGAGTGGACCAACCCCGCGACCCTCGGCACGCTTCCCGTCGGGCAGAAGCTGATGAATGGGGCGTTCGAGGCCGTCACGCCCCGGTCCGCCGGCTTCAGCACCGTCGACTACGGCGGCATGCGCGACGAGACACTGTTCTTCACCGACTTCCTCATGCTCATCGGCGGCGGCAGCGTCTCGCCCGCCGGCGGCATCAAGGTCACCACCATGATGGTGCTGCTCCTCGCTACCGTCACGTCGCTGCGCGGCGGCGCCGACGTGCAGTTCCTCGGGCGGCGCCTGCCGCCCAACGCAATACGCCAGGCGCTCTCGGTGACCGTCATCTTCACGGGCTCGATCCTCGTGGGCACCATCGCCCTGCTCATCGCAGCGGATGTCACACTGAACGCGGCCCTCTTCGAGGTGGCGTCGGCATTCACCACGACGGGGCTCTCCACGGGCATCACGCCGTCGCTTCCGGCGGCCGGGGATGCCATCCTGATCGTGCTCATGATCGTGGGCCGTCTGGCACCTCAACTGCTGGGCGCTGCCCTCGTGCTCCGCGAGACCGGGGCCACGTACCGATATCCCGAGGAAAGGCCGATCGTTGGGTAAGAAGGCGGATGTCATGGTGGTGGGCCTCGGACGCTTCGGCGCCGCCGCCGCCGAGGGGCTCCTGGACCTCGACCAGGACGTCATCGGGGTTGATTCCGATCTGACCCTGGTGCAGCGCTACGCAAGCCTGCTGAGCGAAGCCGTGCAGGTGGATGCCACCGACATCGATGCCATGCGCCTCATCGGCGGCGCCGAGGTGGGGTCGGCGATCGTGGCGATCGGGCACGACATCGAGGCCAGCATCCTGGCCGCGTCGGTGCTGCTGGAGCTCGGCGTGCCCCGCGTCTGGGCCAAGGCCGTGAGTTCCCGCCACGGCCAGATCCTGGAGCGCATCGGTGTGCACCGCGTGGTGTTCCCCGAGGCCGATATGGGCGATCGCGTGGCCCACGGGATGGTCGGGCGCGCACTCGACTTCGTGCTCCTCGATCCCGACTTCGCCATGGCCGAGACCACGACGCCGAGAGCGGCCATCGGCAAGTCGCTCGGCGAGCTCGGAATCCGCAGCCGCTACGACGTGACCGTCATCTGCACCAAGCCACCCGGTGAGCACTTCCGCCTCACCGATGCCGACACCGTGCTCGGGCCCGACGACCGCCTCCTCGTCATCGGCGAGAAGGACAACGTGGAGAGGTTTGCCCGGCTCGACTAGGCGGCGCACCGCCCGACGGCGCTAGGGCCAGAGGCTCCGCGCCGGCGGCACCGCGATCCCAAGCGGCTTGGCCTCGCGGGCCATGCCGGCCATCAGCCTGGCCTTGATCTCCGTGGCCCTCACGTGAAGCCGCGAGTTCGGGTCGTTGGTGGGCTTCCCACCTGCGCGGAGGTGGCCGATGGTGGCGGTATTCGCCGCGATCGACGTGGTGAAGGCGGCCAGCACATCCCGGCGCAGGTAGTCCATGCGTGCCGGCGGGGGTGGCAGGGCCTTGAGACGCGCCAGGGTCTCGGCGCGCGCGGGCTGCACGATCCTCTCGATGGCGTCGGCGCCCGCGCGTGGGCTGAGGGTGCCGGCCTCGACCTGGTCAAGCAATCCATTGAGGGTCGCCCGGGCATCGCCCTTGCGGTGGAGCTCGGACAGGACCGCACGGATCCAGGCGGGCGCGCTCATGCCGCCGATCACGACGACGCGTCCCGGTATGCGCGTACCCGCAATGGTGACGATCGGACGCACGCGAAGCATGCCGTGCGTGCGCAGCAGTCGTCGGCCCGCGGGAGTGAGGCCGATCGTCGTTCCGAGGCGTACACCCGTGGGCCCCTCCATGCGGGCCCGGCCCACTGAGGTGACCTGGTTCGATGACCTGCGGCCCGGGGCCACCCCCACCAGTTGCAGGTCGACCGTGGCGCGGCAACGCTGCGGGAGCGATCCGACGCAGCGCGCCGCAACGGTGAGGCGGTCGCGCGAACGACGCAGCGGGGCAGACTGCACCTGCACAACTCGCCGTGCATTCGGGGCCACGAGGGTGATCGACTGGTCCTGCGATGCGGCCTGACCGCCGCTCGTCACCTCGGTCGTGACGACCGCCCTCATCGTTCCCCTCACTGCGAGGCGGCGCTGCAGGGTGGCCGGCAACTTCGCGACGAGCTGAGCGCTTGCCCCCGGCCCGAGCACGCGCTCGGTGCCCGACACACGGATGCCGTTGATCACCATGATGACCCTCACGCGGCACTCGTCCTGACTCTGACAGCGCGCAGAGACCACTGCCTCTCCCGAGCTCCTCACCGTGGTCCCGGTGAGCACGATGAACGCATCCTGACCACCTGCGGCCGGGGGCGCGACCGCGGGCGCCCTGGGCACCACCGCGCTCACCCAGGGTGAGACGTTGCCGGCACGATCGCGTGCGCGCACGTACACCGACTGCCCTCCGGATGCCGTGACCTGCGTGCTGATGCGCGATGCCGGCAGAAGCGCACCCGGGGCAGCCGGATCGGTCGTCGCCTGCCAGGAGTCGAGCCCACTGACCGGGTCGTTGAGGTTGGGCGTCACGGTGACGGAGTCGCCATCACCACGCTCCAGCGCAATGGACGCGACGATGGGCGCATCGGCATCCAGCACGATCGATGTCGAGCCCGTCGCGATGACGGCCGCAGCGCCGTCGAGGAACCGGAAGTGCACCGTGCGGTTTCCTGCCGCGCCAGGTGACAGAGCCCAGACCTCCTGAGTGGAGATGGGACTGCGGACGGCATCGGAGAAGTTGGCCAGGTTCGCAAGCTCGATGAACCGGGTACCGACCGGCCAGATGATGTCGGCCACCGCAATGCGGTCGGTCGCATACGCCGCGCCGCCGTTGAGCATCACGCCGGGCGTACCCGATGGCGGGTTCGGCGGCACGAACATCTCCCAGTTGAATGTGGTGATGTTCGCGCCGATGTTCCCGGCTGCATCGAGAATGCGCAGCCGCAGGGAGTGGCTCCCCGGGGCGATGCCGCCATAGGTAACGGGCGACGCGCACGGGCTCCATGCGGCGCCATCCAGCGAGCACTGCGCCGATGCGCCATCACTCCCGAGGGTGAAGTTGAATACGGCCACAGACGACGCCGTGGGGTTGGTGGGACCGGACGTCACCACGGCGGTCCCCGTTGGCGGAACGGTGTCCACCGACCAGCGCACCGCCGAGGTGGTGCTCACGTTCCCGGCGGCGTCCGTGCTGCGCACATCCAGCGTGTAGGAGCCATCGGCCAACCCGGGGTACGCAACAGGGTTGCCGCATGGCTGCCATGCACCGCCCATGAACCTGCACTCGGTCACGGTGCCGGGCTCGGACGTGATGCCAATGGCCGCATCAGGACTGTTGGTGGGATTCGCCGGACGCGGGGCGGTACCGGGTGCGAGCGGTGCCGTGGTGTCCACCGTCCACCGCACGGCGGTCTCATACGAGTAGTTCGGTGGTGTGGCGGTGTCGCGCTGCCGCACCACGACCTCGTGCGTTCCCTGCGTGAGCCCCGACATGGTGAGCGGGTTGAATGGGCAGGGCGACTGCCATGCACTTCCGTCAATCCTGCACTCGAGGACCGCACCGTCCTCGATGGCGAATGACAGGGTGGCCGAGGTCTCATTGGTGGGGCTCTGTGGAATGCCCGTGACTTCCACCTCAGCCGGGGCGCTGCTGTCGACGGTGAAGGCGATCGTGGCGGCGGGGCCGACGTTGCCGGCGACGTCGACCTGGCGCACCTGAAGGGTGTGTGCGCCCCCGATGAGCGGATCGGTGGTGAAGGGGCTGGTGCACGGTGCCCACCCGCCGCCATTCACCTGGCACTCGAATGTGGTTGAGCCGTCACCTGTGAAGGTGAAGGTCGGCGTGCTGTCGGACGTGACGGCCGGGCTGTCGCCGAATGCCGGCGGGTCAGACGGCGCGGTGGTGTCGATGGTCCACAGAAGACGTGCGACCGGTCCGGCATTGCCGGCCCCATCGAGCAGGCGGGCCTCGATGGAATGGGTGCCATCGGCCAGTCCCGTCCTGGTCACGGGGCTGGTGCAGGTGCTCCACCCGTCACCGTCAACGCGGCACTGGAACGTGGTGCCCGGTTCACCCGTGAGAGACGCCGAGAGGTTGGTGCTGTTGGTGATCCCCGTGGGCACGCCGGTGATGCCGGGAGCCGCCGCGGGTGCAACGGTGTCGACGGCCCAGGACACGCGCACCGTCGGGCTGGTGTTGCCCGCGGCATCGCGGGCGCGCACGTTGACCACGTGGCTGCCGTTGGCCAGGCCCGTGAGGGCCAGCGCACTGGTGCACGGGGCCCATGCGCCGCCATCCACCTGGCACTCGAAGGTGTTTCCGGGCTCGGCGGCGGTGATCGAGAGGCTGGCGGAGGTCTCGCTGGTGGGGCTCACGGGGAGGTTGTCCACCGTGGGGGCCGCGGGGGCCGTGGTGTCGACCGTCCACGTACCGGCGACGACGTCGC
>JBIIQA010000045.1:0-9674 GCA_044342355.1 Miltoncostaeaceae bacterium
GTCTCTCCACGAACGACCTCAATACGGCCCTGCGCGATCTGGCCGAGGAGCGGCCTGGCCCACGCAAGGGGAAGCGACGCCTCTCGATGCGGTTCCTCGTGCAGACCGGGGTCGGGCCGCCGGTGTTTCGCCTCGAGGTCAATGACCGCGCGCTCATGACGCGCGACTACGGCTTCTGGCTTGAGAACCGCCTTCGCGACCGGTTCGATCTCCCCGGCGTTCCCGTGGACATCGAGGTGAGGAGCCGCCGGTGAGCGATATGGCGGTCATCGGCGCCGGCGCCTGGGGTTGCACCTTCGCGCGGGTGGCGTCGCTCGCCGGTGCGCGCGTGACGCTGGCCTGTCGCACGTCGTCTCAGGCGGCCGTCTTGCGCGAGACGCGGCACGACCGAATCCACCTCGGGGCGGTGCCGCTGCCCGATGATGTGGGTGTCACCCACATCGGTGATCCCTCAGCGCTCGAGGGGGTGGCCGTCGTCGTCATCGCGCTCCCCAGCCGTGCTGTCGCAGCCGACGGCCCGGTCATCGCCGCGCGCGTTCCGCCTGGCGCGGGGGTGCTCTCCCTCACCAAGGGGCTCGAGCCGGGTACGGGCCGCGTGCTGTCGGAGGCCTGGCGCGATGTCCTGGGCGACGGCACGCCGTTCGCCGTGCTCTCCGGCCCGAACCACGCAGAGGAGATCGCCCTCGGCCAGCCTGCCGCTGCGGTGGTGAGCGGTGACCCGTCGCTCGCCGCCCGCGTCCAGTCCCTTGTGGGAGGGCCGGCATTTCGCGTGTACGTGAACGACGACCTCGTTGGCGTCGAGCTCTGCGGAGCGGCGAAGAACGTCATCGCGCTGGCCGCGGGCATGTCCGACGGCCTCGGGTTCGGCGACAACGCGAAGGCGGCGCTCATCACCCGAGGGCTTGCCGAGATGAGCCGGCTCGGCGCCGCAGCGGGGGCGCAGGACGCCACCTTCCGTGGGCTCGCGGGTATGGGCGATCTCATCGCCACGTGCACCAGCCGTCATAGCCGCAACCGGCGCGCGGGCGAGATGATCGCCCGTGGCGCCCGCGCGGAGGACGTGGAGCAGGAGATCGGCCAGGTGGTCGAGGGGCTCGCCACGGTGCGCGCCCTGCTCACCCGCGCCGCGGCCGCCGGGGTGGAGTTGCCGATCTCCGAGCAGGTCGCTGCCGCCGCCTTTGACGGGCGTGCCCCGGCGGAGTGCCTGAAGACCCTCATGGCGCGCGCGCCCGCCGCAGAGGCGTGACGCCACGGCGCGTCAACTGAACCGACTCTTTACCCGCGCGTGGCGGTCCGGGCACCGTCCGGGTCTACCTTTGAGCCGGTAAACAGGCCCACGGAGGTTTTCGCACCATGAGCACGCCCACTCCTTCCCGCCGCATCCGGCGACAGGTCATTCCGGTCGTCGCCCTTGCTGCAGTCGGCGCCGCCGGTGGCGCGGCCATTCTCACGGGTTGCGGCAGCAGCGCCTCGGCGGGCTCGGCGCCCGCCTCCATCGCCGGGTACATCCCGTCGGAGAGCCCGGTGTATGTGCAGGTGTCCACTGACACCAGCGGCTCGCAGTGGTCCAAGCTCATCCGGCTCGGCGAGTTGTTCCCCGGGTTCGGCCCCATGCGCGCCGAGCTCAATCAGTCGCTCGCACGCGAGGGGATCAACTGGCAGAAGGATCTCAAGCCGCTTCTCGGCGAGGCCGCCGCGCTCGCCACCACCAAGGTCCCCGACACCGGCTCAGTCGTCGCGGGCGCGCTTGCCGACCCCGCCGCCGCCGCAGGGCGTGCCGCGGCCGCGGCGGCCGACCAGCCAATGCTGGCGGTGCTGCAGATCGCTCAGGGCAAGTCCGCCGATGTCAAGGCACTGCTCGCGGAGGGCGACGGCGGGCTCAAGGAGACGGGCGTGAAGGACGGCGCCACCCTCTATTCCGATGCCGTTGCCGGCACATATGCGGCGGTCACGGACGAGTCGCTCATCATCGGCTCCACCGAGGCGACGGTGACGCAGGCGCTCGAGGCCCATGCACAGGGCGGCGACGCTGTCATGTCGGGCGTTTTCCGCTTCAACGAGGCGCTGGCGCAGCTTCCCAAGGACGTCTTCGCCATGGCGTACGTCAACCTCGAGACGGTGGGCGAGAGCGCCGCGGCGGCGATTCCGCAGGTGGAGAGCATCGCGGGCGGACAGGTCACCGGGGCGGCCGCGATGTCGGTGACCGCCGAGGACGACGGCCTGCGCATGAAGGCCGTGCTGGTCGACGCACCGCCCACGGCTGACCAGACTCCCTACACGCCCAGCCTCATGGCGCAGGCTCCGGCCGACTCCATCGCGTACATCGGATTCAACCGCCTCGCCGACACGGTCGGGGAGGCGGTCACGGCCGCATCGGGGTCGGGGTCGGATGAGGTCAAGAAGCAGATCGACGCCCTCACCGGACAGCTCCCGCTGCTCCTCGGGGTGAACACCGGCGACCTGCGCAACCTCACCGGGGGCGAGCACGCGGTGGTGGTCAGCGGCTCCGGAGCCATGCCGGGCGCAGCGCTTGCGCTGAAGGTGGCTGATGGGGCGCAGGCAACGAAGAGCCTCACGGCCCTGTCGCGCACAATTCCCGCGCTCACCGGGCAGTTCGGTGGCGGGAAGATGAAGGTGGGCAAGGCCACCGCCGTCACCGCAGGCGGCGCAAAGGGCCAGCGCATTGCCGTCGGTGACAGCGCTGTGGCCTGGGGCGTGCGTGGCGATCTCGCCGTCATCGGCAACGGCGTGCCGGCGATCGCCGCCGTGCTGGCACCCCGCAGCGCAGCCGATTCGCTCGCCGGTTCGCCCGCGTTCACGGCGGCCACCCAGGGCATGCCCGAGCAGGTGACGGGACTCGCCTACGTGAACATGCGCAGGGCCACCGCGGCGCTCGCGGCAAGTGGGGCCTTCGACGGCAAGGACGGCGCGCGGATGCGGGCCCAACTGCGGCCCATCCGCGACATCACCGCCTGGAGCACGGGCGGCGAGACCCCGACGGTCGAGGTGTTCGTGGGTATGGCGAAGTAAGCAGGTCCATCGCACGAGGTGAGGGGGAAGGGCGCCGCGCCGCGGCGCCCTTTTCATGCGGACTGGCCCTGTTGCGTCGCCGGGCCGCTAAGGTGCCCCGCTGGATTCAAAGGCAAGGAGCCGCATGAGCGAGTACCTCTTCACCTCGGAGTCGGTGACCGAGGGCCACCCAGACAAGATCGCCGACCAGATCTCCGACGGCGTTCTTGATGCGATGCTCGCGCAGGACCCCTCCTCGCGCGTCGCATGCGAGACCCTCATCACGACGGGCCAGGTCATGATCGCCGGTGAGGTCACCACCGCCGCTCAGGTGGACATTCCCACCGTGGTGCGCGACACGGTGGCGCACATCGGGTACGTGAACTCGAAGGATGGCTTCGACGCCCACTCCTGCGGCGTGTCGGTGGCCCTCGACAAGCAGAGCCCCGACATCGCTCAGGGCGTGGACACCGCCTACGAGAAGCGCGCTCACGGTGAGCAGGATCGCTTTGACGAGCAGGGTGCGGGCGACCAGGGCCTGATGTTCGGCTTCGCCTGCGATGAGACGTCGGTGCTCATGCCACTGCCGATCATCCTGTCGCACCGCATCGCGGAGCGTCTTTCGGCCATGCGCCGCACCACCATGCCGTTCCTGCTCCCCGACGGCAAGTCGCAGGTGAGCGTGCGGTATGACGGCATCACCCCGGTTGGGGTCGACGCCGTGGTGGTGTCGAGCCAGCACGTCGAGGACGTCTCGCAGGAGATCCTCCACGAGGAGATCACCGACAAGGTGATCAAGCCCGTGCTCGAGGACTTTGGCGTGTGGGATGACCGCATCACGCTCTACATCAACCCCACGGGCAAGTTCGTGGTGGGTGGGCCGATGGGGGACTGCGGGCTGACCGGGCGCAAGATCATCGTGGACACCTATGGCGGCATGGCACGTCACGGCGGCGGTGCCTTCTCGGGCAAGGACCCCTCGAAGGTCGACCGCTCGGCGGCCTATGCCGCGCGCTGGGTCGCCAAGAACGTCGTGGCCGCCGGCTTCGCCAAGCGGGCCGAGGTGCAGGTGGCATATGCGATCGGCGTCGCCCGTCCGGTGTCGATCAACGTGCAGACGTTCGGCACCGAGACGCGCCCCGAGGCCGAGATCCTCGCGTGGATCGAGGAGAAGTTCGACCTGCGTCCCGCGGCAATCATCGAGCACCTCGACCTGCGCCGCCCGATCTACCAGAGGACCGCCGCGTACGGCCACTTCGGCCGAACGGACCCGGAGTTCACCTGGGAGAGCACGGCGATCGGCGACGAGCAGGCTGGCTGATCCGGCGAACGGGGGGGCGGCCGCGCAGGTCGTCCCCCTCGTCGCCGCCCGCGCGCTTGACAGGGCGCTCGACTACGCGGTGCCGGCCGGCCTCACGGCCCGTGTGGTGCCGGGGGCCCTCGTCGCGGTACGCCTTGGGCCCCGTGCCGTCCTCGGCGTGGTCACGGGGTGCGCGCCCGCCACGCACACGGGACGCCTTGCCCCGGTCGCCGGAGTGGTCGATGCGCCGGTGGTGCCGGCCGACCTCGTGGACCTCGCGCGCTGGGTCGCCGCCCGGACCCTGAGCCCACTCGGCGCGTGCCTGCGGCTCGTGCTGCCACCCGGCGCGGAGGGCGCGCTGCGACGTGCACCCGATGGCACCTGGAGTCTCGGGGCCCCCACCGGGCAGGGCCGGGAGCGCCTGATTGCCCGCCTCGTGCACGGTGGGGATGACCCGGGCGGACGACGCGGAGCCGTCTGGGCCGCACTCGGTACGGCCGGTGGGGAACTGCCGGCGGCCGACCTCGTGCGCGCGGCGGGCACCACGATGCCCACGCTCCACCGGATGGCGGCCGATGGGCTCATCACGCTCTCGCCGGAGCGCGCCGACGCGAGTGGCCTCGACTGGTTCGGCCCCGCACCACCGGCGGATGTGCCCCCGGTGCTCACGGACGATCAGGCCGTGGCCGTCACGCGCATCACTGCGGAACTCGACGTGGCGCAGCCGACCCCGCTGCTCCTGCACGGCGTCACCGGGTCGGGCAAGACCGAGGTGTACCTGCGGGCCATCGCCGAAGCGCGCGCGCGCGGGCGCTCCGCGCTGGTGCTGGTTCCCGAGATCGCCCTCACACCGCAGTTCCTCGCCCGGCTCAGGGCCCGTCTTGGCGAGCGGGTGGCGGTGTGGCACTCGGCGCTCGCACCACCGGAGCGGGCTGCCGAGTACCGGCGCATCGCATCGGGCGACGCCGATGTCGTTCTCGGCGCGCGCAGCGCGGTGTTCGCGCCACTGCGCAACCTCGGGATCGTGATCGTCGATGAGGAGCACGACGCCTCGTACAAGCAGGATTCCACCCCGCGGTACGACGCCCGCCAGGTGGCCTACCGCAGGGCCCGTGATGCCGGTGCGGCCCTGGTGTACGGCAGCGCGACGCCGCGACCTGAGGCGTGGAAGGCGCTCGAGCGGATCACCCTCACCCAGCGCGCAGATGGCGCCGAACTCCCGCCCATCGACGTGGTGGATATGCGCACGCAGCCGCCCGGGCCCGTGTCGCGTCCGCTCGCCCGTGCGCTGCAGGAGGCGGGGGAGCGTGGTGAGAAGGCGATCATCCTGCTGAACCGGCGCGGATTCTCCCGCACGACGCTCTGCCGGTCGTGCGGGTGGATCGCCCGGTGCCCGGATTGCGACGTGCCGATGGTGCTGCACCGCGAGAGGGGGGCGGAGCGCCTCGCGTGCCACCACTGCGGGCTCGAACGCACACCGCCCACCGCATGCCCGTCGTGCCGGTCGGTTGACGTGGGGCGCCAGGGGTCCGGCACGCAGGCCCTCGAGGACGCCCTCGGCGCGATCGTTCCCGATTCGCGCCTCGTGCGCCTCGATGCCGATACCGCCGCACGCCGGGGCGGGATCGTCGGGCTTCTCGAGGAGTTTTCGCGGCCGGGGCCGGCAATTCTGCTCGGAACCCAGATGGTGGCGAAAGGCCACGACCTGCCCGCGGTCACCGTCGCGGGCATCCTCGACGCCGATGCCGCGCTGCAGCATGCCGACTTCCGGGCGGAGGAGCGTACGTTCTCGCTCATCGTGCAGCTGGCCGGGCGCGCGGGGCGCCGAAAGGGCGAACCCGCGCGGGTTGTGGTGCAGGCCTGGGAGCCCTCGGCCCGGGCGGTACGCCTCGGTGCCTCCCACGCGGTGCGGGAGTTCCTCGAGGGCGAGGTGACCCGGCGGGAGTCGCGCGGCATGCCACCTCACGGCCACCTCCTGCGGATCGTGGTCGAGGGGGAGGCCCCGGAGCGCGTATCGGAGGTCGCCGGGGATCTCGCAGAGGCCCTGGCCGCGGCCGATCCGGATGTCGTGGTTCGCGGGCCTTCGCGGCTGCACCGTCTTCGCGGCCGCACCCGGCGCGCAATCCTCATGCAAGCGCCGCTGTCATCCACCCTCACAAGCGCGACCCGGCGCGTGCTCGATACGCCGCAGGGTCCTGCCTCGCGCTCCGGGGTCCGGATCGGCATCGATGTCGACCCGCAGGACACCTGAAACCGCCCGCCGATCCCGGTACCCTGCTCCCGGCCCCATTTCCCGACAAGAGGTCCGATCGATGCCCGCACCGCGAATTTTCGCGTCCCAGTCCGAGCCCCGTGCGCAGTGGACGCATGTGCTCGCATCCGTCCTCGCCCTGTCCGGCCCGCAGCACCGCGTGGCCCTCATGCGGGAGTTCCTCGACGAGGACATCCCGGGCATCGAGACGGCGGTCGTGCGTGAGTTCGCGCCGGCCGGCGACGATGTCATCGACATCGTGGTGCAGGAGCGCGACAAGGCCTGGGCATTCGCGATCCAGTCCTCCCTGGCGTTCCAGGGCGACATCCAGGGGCGCCTTCGCGCTGCTGCGGAGCACCTGTCCGGCTACGGTCGGGTCATCGTGATGGGAATCACCGCTGACCGCAAGCCGGGTCCCGACATCGAGGCCGTGGCGTCCTCCGGCATCGACGCGCGCTACTGCTCGTGGCTCCGGGTGCGCGACTGGGTTCAGGAGCGCCCCGAGCGCGGTA
The DNA here is from genome assembly GCA_044342355.1 of Miltoncostaeaceae bacterium. Lineage (GTDB taxonomy): Bacteria > Actinomycetota > Thermoleophilia > Miltoncostaeales > Miltoncostaeaceae > SYFI01. The sequence goes on from JBIIQA010000045.1 coordinate 7,073, forward strand.
AGGCCGAGGGCGTCGACCTCGCCATCCTCCAGCAGGCGGAGTACTTCCTCACCCCGAATGTCGCCGAGCTGTACCGCCTCGAGGACATCGTGCCGACCGTGCCGGTGGGCGCGCGCGAGGCGGTGACCGCGGCCTTCTTCGGGCTGAACGATCTCTCTCCGGCACCGCGCATCGACCAGGCCGCCGATGGCGCGACGGCGATCTTCCCGCGCACCGGCGACGTGAAGGCCCAACTCGTGATCCGAGGCGGGTCGGCGCACCTGTCGCTCGACGGCCACGGCGACATCGCCATCGGCTCGGACGCCGAGTGGGAGACCGCGTCGTCGGGCGCCCTTGGCGCGGCCCGTCGTCTGCTCCCGAGGAAGCGGTAGCCATCACGGCCGGCGCGGGCACCCACGCGGATGTCATCGCCGGCCGGTGGGCCGTGGGCGTTCCGATCGCCCACGGCGGCCAGGCCACGGTCCACCGCGCCACCCATGTGGCATCGGGACGCGCAGCAGCGATCAAGGTGTTCCATCCGCATGTGTGGTGCGACGATGCCTTCCGGCGCAGGTTCCGCCGTGAGTGCGACGCGCTCGTGGCCCTGGATCACCCCCATGTGATCCCGGTCCTCGATGCGGGGGAGTCGGATGGCACGGGGTGGATCGTCATGCACCTCGCGACCGGCGGCAGCCTGGCCGACCGTCTGTCGGTGCGGGGCATGGGGGCAGGGGAGGCCATCGCGGTTCTCCGGCAGGTGGCCTCCGCCCTCGACGCCGCGCATGCCGAGGGGCGCCTGCACCGCGACGTCAAGCCGGCGAACGTCCTCCTCGAGCCGGACGGCCACGTCTGGCTGGCCGACTTCGGCGTGGCCCGCTCGGTCGGCAGCACGACCACGGTCCCGGGCCAGATGGTGGGGACCGCCGCGTACATGGCCCCTGAGGTCATCTCCGGGGGCCGCGCCCGGCCGTCCGCTGATCTCTACGCATTCGGCTGCATGGCCTTCGAGATGCTCACCGGGCGCCGGCCCTTCCCCGATTCCGAGGTGGGCACGGTGCTGTTCGCCCACCTCGAGCGACCGGCACCGCGCGCACGGGCACTCCGACCCGACCTCCCGCGCCGTGTCGAGCGCGTGCTCGCCTCGGGTCTCGCCAAGGATCCCCGTGACCGCCCGCGCAGCGCCACGGCGTTCGTGGACGCCCTTGACGCGGCGCTCACGCGACCTGACGCCACCATTCCGTACGGAGCGCCGCCGGTTGCGCCGCCGCGACGGAGCCGCCACCTTGCGGGCATCACCGCCCTCGCGGTGTCCGGGGCAGTCCTCGCGGCCGGGGCTGTGGCCGGATACGCATGGCTCGGCGGGTCTGGTGGTGACCCCGCCGCCGTGGAGATGGCGCCGCTGCCGAAGGTGCCCTCTCCCGCGGGCGAGGTGACCGGGGATGAGGCGCGGGCGTCCGAGGTCCCCGGCGCCGTCCGGTCGGACCGCCTCGCGATGGCGCGCTCCGGTGGCGCCTTCGCCTATGCGGTGGGTGCCGGCCCGGGGCGCTCGGCACCGGGAATCGCCGCAGCCACGGTGGCGGCACTGGCCGGGCAGGGGCGCGCCACGGTCCGCATCGATCTCGCAGGTGGCGGATCGGCGATCGCGGCGCACGCCGCGGGGGATTTCCTGCTGCGCGGTGATGTGTGGGTGATCGCCGAGGTACCCGGGGCCGCATCCGGTGACCCCGCCCGCGTGCTCGCCGTGCGGGGTCGTGACGGGAGCCCCGTCCGGTACGCGGATGCCCTTTCGGCCGCCCGCCCGGCCGAGGTGATCGCCCCCGTCTGAGCCGACGCGCGCCATCGGGACGCGATGGGCCCGGTGGTACCCTCTCGGAATGTCGCGACGTTCGTTTGAAGATCCCGAGCGCGAGGCCGCCCGCCTTGCCGCGCTCGAGCACATCCGTCAGTACGGCGACCCCGCGCTCCGCACGCCCGCCGAGCGCGTGGAGGTGTTCGACGAGGCCCTGGTGAATGAAGCCCATGAAATGGCCCGGATCATGGACGATGGCCGGGGCGTGGGGCTTGCCGCGCCCCAGATCGGTCGCCTCCGGCGCATCATCGTGGTGCAGCCGTACGAGGACGAACCGGTCCACGCGCTCGTGAACCCCGAGATCATCTTCCGCGGCGACGAGGAGGACATCGCACCCGAGGGCTGCCTCTCCATCGGCGAGATCAATGTTGATGTCCCGCGCGCTCTCGCGATCCGCATCCGCGCCCAGGATCTCAATGGCACGGAGTTCGAGGCTGATCTCGAGGGGTTCGGCGCGCGTGTCGTGCAGCATGAGATCGATCACCTCGACGGCGTGCTGATCCTCGATCGCGCAACGCCTGAGGATCGCCGCGCCGCGCTCGCCGAGCTGCGCGAGTCGCTGCTCCCGAGCGTCTAGGCCCGGTCCGCATATGAGGGTCATGTTCGCGGGAAGCCCCGCGCCGGCAGTGCCCGTGCTGGCTGCACTCCTCGATTCCCCGCACGAGGTGGCGCTCGTCATCACGCGCGAGGACCGTCCACGAGGACGGTCGCGCACTCCCGTGCCCACCCCTGTCGGCGACGTGGCCGCCGAGGAGGGGCTCCCCCTCCTCAAGC
>JBIIQA010000046.1:0-9655 GCA_044342355.1 Miltoncostaeaceae bacterium
GCGTCGAGCATCTCGGCGACGTCCTCGATCGAGAGGAAGCCCACCTCCTGGCCCCGCTGGAGAAGTGTTCGGAACTCTCCGTGGTCGACGAGTTCCGCGAGCTGCGTGAGTGAGGTCGTCATCGGTCTCCGCTGGGGGTCGACTCCATGGTCATCCTAGATGCGAATCCGGTCCGCGCGAAAGATGGCGCGGCGTCGGAAATCGTGCTAGGCGACCTCGATGGTGAGTGAGTTGATGCGCTGCTCCTCGACCGGACGGTCGTTCGCACCGGTGGCGATGGCGCCGAGGGCATCCACCACATCCTGGCCCGCGATGACGCGACCGAAGTTGGTGTGGTTGCCATCCAGCCACGGGGTCGACTCGGCCGTGACGATGAAGAACTGCGAGCCGTTGGTGTTGGGGCCGGCATTGGCCATGGCCAGGCTGCCCTTGACCAGCGGGTGGTCGTTGATCTCGTCCTTGAAGTTGTAGCCAGGCCCACCGGTACCGACGCCGTTGGGGCAGCCGCCCTGAATCATGAAGTCGGGGATGACGCGGTGGAAGATGAGGCCGTCGTAGTAGCCCTGCTCCGCAAGGCCGACGAAGTTGCCGACGGTCTGAGGCGACGCGGCGGCAAAGAGCTCACAGCGGATCTCTCCCGCTGTCGTGTCGAAGACCGCGGTGTACGCCTTTGACGTATCGGCGGGAGGCGGAAGCTCGGGCATGGGTGACTCCTGTTCGTGGACGCCGGACAATCTAGACGACGGCGCACCGTCTACCGGGGCGGGCACGTGGCGGAGCGGGAATCGACGTATCCCTGCCACCGGTCGGCAGTCGAGGAGAACCCCGCATCCGGGTAGAGGGTGCTGAGGGATCGCAGCAGCGACACGTGGTAGCAGTGGTAGTTGAGGTCAGCGAGATACGAGCGCCAGGCCTTCCCGGGGGTGAGCAACCCGTAGAGCGACCAGGAACCGGTGTCGTGCTCGGGGAGGAAACGCCCGAGGGAGCGGGCGCCGCGATCGGCGACATCTCGGGCGAGCCGGGCTGCGGCCTGATCCGTCCCGGTGCGGGGCGACGGGTCGCTGGTCGCGGTCGTGGACGTGGTCTCGGTTGTGGCATCGACCTGGCCGAGCGACTGGGCGGCCCTCCGGAGCTCGATGAGCGTCACCATGAATCCGTTGAGGGCCGATCCCTTCCAGGGGTCCTCACCCGGGTATGCCCGCTCCGGGTACCACGGGCCGGGGGCGCCGCCGCCGGGATCACGCACCCGCGCGAGGACGCCTCCTGCATCGACAGGCACCGTGAATGCGCGGAGGGCCCGCTCCGCCGCGACGGAGAAGCGAGGGTCCCGTGTGACGCTCCACGCCCGGGAGAAGAGGCTCACGGCGCGTGCCTGGGCCATCGCGGAGACCCCGGGGCGCACCGCGGCCGGCTCCCCGGGTACATCGAAGTATTCAAGGGCGGCCCACTCGGCTCCGCCATGGGAGCGCTCGACCAGCATCGGGAGAACGGCCTCCGCCAGCTGTGCCGGGCTCCAGGCCTGGTTCAGGTCGCGCCACCGCCCGATTGTCGCAACCGGGTTCACCGTGAACCCGTACCCCCGCTTGTACGTCAGGATCACCCCATCGGGGTCGCGGGCGATCACGCGCTCGCCGGGCGAGCCACGCCTGCCGTACCACCATGCATTCACCCTGAGTGCGCGACGCGCGGTGGCCTGCCTGCCCGCAGGCGCTCGGGGGCCTGCGGAGGCGCGTGCGTACGACACCAGCCAGTCGAGGTCGGCCCGCTCCTGCGAGCCGGCAGGTGCCACCCGGCGTGCGGCGGTGATGAGTGCCCATGCGCGGCCCTCCGGCGGAAGCGCCTCGGCGGCGATGCCGATGGCGGGAGGTGGCTGGTACGGGCGCAGTTCGGGGGGGCCGGTGGACGGGGCGGCCCCAGTGCCCGGGGCCGGTGCGGCCGGAGCAGCGGGGGGTGCCGGCGAGTCCGCGGGTGGACTCGCCGGGGCCGGGGTGGCTGGTGCGTTCGCCCCGGGCTCCGCCGGGCGGTTGGGCACCCGGGCCGGGCGTTCGGCGGGCGGAGGCGACGATGGCTCCGATCTCGGCGGGTCCGGCGCGGCGGGCAGCGGCGGCGGCGCCACGGATGCCGGAGCCGGGTCACCGGCCTCGTACGGCGGCTCAGAGGGATCTGCCTGAACAACGGTCGGGGCGCCGTCGTTACGGCCGGACATCGACTCGGCCGCGAACCACCCGAGGCCCACGGATGCCGCGAGGGTGGCGGTGAGCGCGCCAACGACGAGCGCGGGTGATGTGCGTCGGTGTCCCATGGGGAGAAATCGAGGCTGACCCTAGACCCCCCGGCCGGACGTGGCGGCTATGCTGCGCGACCGTGTCAGCCGCTCGCCCGTCTTTTCAGCAGATCATCCTCGACCTGCACGCGTACTGGGCGTCGCGAGGCTGCTCTCTCATGCACCCGTACCACACCGAGGTCGGGGCGGGCACCTTCAATCCCTCCACGCTGTTGCGCACTCTCGGGCCCGACCCGTGGAGGGTGGCGTACGTCGAGCCATCGATCCGACCCACCGATGGCCGGTACGGCGAGAACCCCTTTCGTCTGCAGCACTACTTCCAGTACCAGGTCATCCTCAAGCCGTCACCGGAGGACGTTCAGGAGCAATACCTGGGTTCGCTCACGGCCCTCGGCCTCGATCCGCGCGTGCACGACGTGCGCTTCGTGGAGGACGACTGGGAGGGCCCGACGCTCGGTGCGTGGGGTCTCGGCTGGGAGGTCTGGCTTGACGGCATGGAAATCACGCAGTTCACGTACTTCCAGCAGGCCGGAGGGATCGACCTCGCACCCATCTCCGTCGAGCTGACCTACGGCCTCGAGCGCATCGCCATGTACCTCCAGGACGTCCGCTCGGTCTACGACCTGGAGTGGGCTCCGGGCGTGACGTACGGCGACGTCTATCAGGAGAACGAACGCCAGTGGAGCGCGTTCAACTTCACGGTGGCCGACACCGGGACCCTCCTCCGCCACTTCGATGATCACGAGGCGGAGTGCGGACGGTGCCTCGATCAGGGTCTCGTCCTTCCCGCCTACGACCAGGTCCTCAAGTGCTCGCACGCCTTCAACCTGCTCGATGCCCGGGGTGTCATCAGCGTGACCGAGCGCGGCTCGTACATCTGGCGGGTGCGGGCGCTGGCGGCCCGATGCGCCGAGGCGTGGCTCGCCGCATCGGGAACCACGGAGGTCGGGGATGCCTGACCTCCTGATCGAGATCGGGTGCGAGGAGATTCCCTCGAGTGCCTGCCGGGAGGCGATCGCGCAAGCGCCGGGCCTCATGGACAGCGCTCTCGCCGACCTGCACCTCCACGCGGAGGCCGCGGTCGCCTACGTGGCCCCCCGTCGCATCGCGGTCTTCGTCGCCGGCGTGGCCGACAGGCAGGGTGGGGGCGCGAGGTCCGTGCGCGGCCCGGCAGTCTCCGCGGCCTTTGATGCCGATGGTGCCCCCACGAAGGCCGCGGAGGGCTTTGCCCGCGGTCAGGGCATCAGCGTGGCCGATCTCGTCGTGCGTGAGGATCCGGATGCCGCGCGCGACTTCGTCTATGCCGAGAAGCCCGCCGACGATGCGCCGCTCGTCGATCTCGTTCCGGAGATCGCGCGCCGGGTCCTTGAGGGGCTGCGTTTCGGGAAGACCATGCGATGGGGCGATGGGCGCGGGCTGAGGTTCTCGCGCCCCGTGCGATGGATCACCGCGAAGGCCGGGGCCGAGACCATCACGTTTGAGGTCGCCGGGGTGCCCGCCGGAGGCACGAGCCGGGGTCACCGTTTTCTCGGTGGGCCTGTCGAGGTGACGGATGCCCGTTCGTACCGCGATGAGCTTCGCGCATCCTCGGTGATTGCCGACCACGAGGAACGCCGCACGGTGATCCTTGCCGGTCTCGACGCCGCCGCCGGCGCCGCGGGTGGCATCTGGAGCGACCCCGCCGGCAAGATCGAGGAGGTCGTGCATCTCGTCGAGTGGCCGAGCGTCATCACGGGGCGCATTGCCGAGGAGCACCTCCGTCTCCCGTCACGCGTGCTCATCACCGCCATGCAGAGCCACCAGCGCTACATGCCGGTTCACGCTCCCGATGGCACCCTCATGCCGCTGTTCCTGTCTGTCTCGAACGGCGACCCCGCTGCCGCCGCGGTGATCGTGCGTGGGAATGAGGGCGTTCTGGATGCGCGCCTGAAGGACGCGGCCTTCTCATACGACCGCGACATCGACGCGGGTCTGGACGCCCTCGACCGGCGCCTCGATGACATCGTGTTCCATGCACGCCTCGGCACGCTCTCCGACAAGCGGACGCGGCTCGTGGGCGGCGTCGGCGATGCGGCCGCCGCTGTCCGCGCTGCTGCAGACGCCACGGCCACCGCAGCCGATGCTGCGGCCCTCGCCAAGGTGGATCAGGGGGCGATCCTCGTCGCCGAGTTCAGTGAGCTGCAGGGCTTCGCGGCATCCCATTACGCGCGCGCGGCCGGTCGGTCGGATGACGTGGCGGATGCCATTGCGGACCAGTACCTGCCCGAGGGCCCCGATTCGCCCGTGCCCTCGACCGAGGCCGGCGCCCTGCTCGCGGTCTCGGAGAAGGTCGACAACCTGGTGGGCGCGTTCCTCATCGGCGAGATCCCGTCCGGGTCGAAGGACCCGTATGGGCTCCGCCGGGCGGCTGCGGGCCTGGTGCGCATTGCGCTCGCGAGGGAGTGGGACCTGCGTGCACCAGAGGTGCTGACGGCCTCGATGGCCCGGTTCCACGCGCAGGGGGCTGACGTGGCCCTTCCCGACGACGAGGCGCTCGCCGCTCTTGCGGACTTCATCGCCGACCGCCTGGTGCATCACCTCGGACAGGAGGGCGTGCCGCAGGATGCCGTCCGGGCGGCGATCGGCGCAGGCCCGGGAGGGCTGGCCACCGTGGCGGCATGGGCACGTGCCCTGCACGGGCACCGCGACGACCCGGCCCTTGTGCGCGCCGGAACAGCGGCGAACCGCTGCAGGCGGATCATCGCGGGATCGCAGCATGGCCTCGCCGCCTTCGCATCGGGTGGGGATCCTGATGAGGATGCGCTGGCGTCCGCTCTTGACACCGCCGATGCGGACATCGCCGCCGCACGCGCTGCCGGCGACCCGGAGGCGGCCATCGCGGCAGCCGAAGCGCTCGGTCCTCCCGTGGATGCCTTCTTCGAGGCCGTCATGGTCAATGCCGATGATCCGGCCGTGCGTGATCGCCGTCACGCATTGGTGCGAAGGGCGGGTGAGGCGTACGGTCAGGTCGCGGACTTCGAGGTTCTCGTCCTGAAGGGTGGTGAGTAGTGCCCGACGCCCCTCCCAGGTGGGTGTACGCGTTCAGTGAGGGCTCACGCGACATGCGCGCCCTGCTCGGCGGCAAGGGTGCGAACGTCGCCGACATGACCCGCCTCGGCCTCCCCGTGCCCGCCGGGTTCACCATCACCACGGCGGCCTGCATCGCCTACCTCACCGACGAGCACGGCTACCCACCGGACCTCGATCATCAGATCGGTGTCCACCTGGCGCGGCTCGAAGCCGATGCCGGAAAGACCCTGGGCGACCACACCGACCCGCTGCTGGTGTCGGTGAGGAGCGGCGCGCGCGATTCGATGCCCGGGATGATGGACACCATCCTGAATCTCGGGCTCACTGACGCGAGCGTCGAGGGGCTTGCGTCCACCACGGGTAACGCCCGCTTCGCCTTCGATTCGTACCGACGCTTCATCCAGATGTACGCCGACGTGGTGTGCGGCGTCGGGAAGCATGTGTTCGAGGCGGCGCTCCGGGCGGCGAAGGACGCCCGCGGGGTCACCTCCGACGTGGATCTCAGCGCGGACGATCTGCGCGGGGTGGTGGAGGCCTACAAGGCGATCTTCCAGGAACATCGCGGAGAGGCCTTTCCGCAGGATCCCCGGGTTCAGCTCGACGGATCGATTCGCGCGGTCTTCGAGAGCTGGGAAAATCGCCGTGCCTACGACTACCGGCGGCTGCATGGCATCGCTCATGACCTCGGCACGGCTGTCAACATCCAGCGGATGGTCTTCGGGAACACCGGAGGGCGCTCGGGCACCGGCGTGGCCTTCACCCGCAACAACGTGACGGGCGAGAGCGGCAGCCCCTTCGGCGACTTCCTGATGAACGCACAGGGTGAGGACGTGGTGGCCGGCATCCGCACGCCGCGCCCTCTCGGGGAACTGGAGGCAATCCTGCCGGATGCCTTCCGCGAGCTCGTGGACACCATGGCGCTGCTCGAGCGCACGTATAAGGACATGCAGGATGTCGAGTTCACGATCGAGGACGGTCGCCTCTTCATGCTGCAGACGCGAAGTGGCAAGCGCGGGGCACTCGCCCGCGTGCGCATCGCGGTCGACATGGTCGATGAGGGGCTTGTGACGGAGGAGGAGGCGCTCCGGGACCTCGTCGACGCCGGTCAGGTGCCCCAGTTGCTCCTGCCGCAACTCGATTCCGGTCGCGCCGGCACGCCGCTGGCCCGGGGCGTGAATGCGTCTCCCGGCGCCGCCGTGGGCGCCATCGTCCTCAGCGCAGATGAGGCGGTGCGGCGGGGGGGTGCGGGAGAGAGGGTGATCCTCGTGACCGACGAGACCACGCCCGATGACCTTCACGGCATGATCGCCGCGGAGGGAATCATGACCGCCCGGGGCGGCAAGACCAGCCATGCCGCGATCGTCGCCGTCGGGATGGGACGCCCCGCGGTGTGCGGCGTGCCCGACCTCGAGTTCGACGAGGCGGGGGGGCTGCGGCTCGGGGGGCAGCGCCTCTCCGAGGGGGACATCGTCACGATCGACGGATCATCCGGCAGCGTCTTCGCCGGGGAGATGGCCCTCGTGGATCCCGACCCGCACAACCCCTACCTCGGGCGTGTCCTCGAGTGGGCGGATCGCGTGCGTGACCTCACCGTGCGAACGAATGCGGATAGCCCCGAGGATGCCCGCAGGGCACGGGAGTTCGGCGCCGAGGGCATTGGGCTGTGCCGCACGGAGCACATGTTCTTCAGCGACGAGCGGGTTCCGATCGTGCAGGCGATGATCATGAGCGAGGACGAGGAGGAGCGCCGGCGCCTCCTCGCTCTGCTGCGTGCATTTCAGGTGGATGACTTCACCGGGATCTTCCGCGAGATGCGTGGCCTTCCGGTGACCATCCGCCTGCTCGATCCACCTCTCCACGAATTCCTCCCCAACATCACGGACCTCACGGTCCGGGTCGAGGCGGCACGACGGGATGGGGCCCCCAATACCCACCTCGAGGCGCAGCTCCACCGGGTGCAGCAGCTGCATGAGGTCAACCCCATGCTCGGCACGCGCGGCGTTCGGCTCGGGCTCGAGTACCCGGACATCTACCGCATGCAGGCGTCGGCGATCATGGCGGCCGCGCTCGTCGTGCGCGACGAGACCGGCGAGGCGCCGATCGTGGAGATCATGATTCCCCTGGTGGCTTTCCGCGAGGAACTGCGCCGCGCGCGGCGCATCGTCGTGGATGAGGTCGAGGCCGCGCTGGCCGCCGCCGGGGGCACCCGCGTCGAATACCTCGTCGGGACGATGATCGAGCTTCCGCGCGCCGCGCTCACCGCCGGCACGATCGCCGAGGAGGCGGACTTTTTCTCGTTCGGCACCAATGACCTCACCCAGACCACCCTGGGGTTCTCCCGTGATGACGCCGAGGGGCGCTTCCTCACTCAGTACCTCCAGCAGAACGTGCTGGTGCAGAACCCGTTTGAGACACTCGACATCGACGGTGTGGGGAGGCTCATCAGGATCGCGGCGGAGGACGCCCGACCCGTGCACCCCGGCCTCAAGATGGGGATCTGCGGAGAGCACGGCGGCGACCCCGCCTCCATCGGGTTCTGCCATCAGGTGGGTCTCGACTACGTGTCGTGCTCGCCATTCCGGGTGCAGGTGGCGCGCATCGCCGCCGGGCAGGCGGCCCTGCACGGTCGCCACGGGGCCGGGGTATAGATTGTCCGCTCGGTTCGCGGGCCGCCGGAGGAATGCGCCATAGCCACTGAGGAGCGGTACCGCCCGGGCAGCCTGGGCGACCTCGTCGAGATGATCGTGGATGGGTGGCAGGTCGACCGCCTTCACTATGCGGACGACTGCTCGCTGTCGGAGAGCGATGCCCACGTCCCTGCAGCCTTCATCGAGCTCGTCCGCCCCGATCAGGGTCGGTACGGCATCTACATCCCGGATGACGGAAAGGCGTTTTCGCACCGCGCCCTGATCTCGCTGTTCCGCGAGTGCCCGCACATCTGGAAGCACCGCGGGGCCGATCGCATCCACCAGATGGCGGTCGATGTGCCGATGGCCGCACCGCACGAGCAGTCAGCGTGGAGCGACGTGGTTGACCCTTTCCCGGGTGCCCTCATCTTCAGTCCCGGTACCCTCCGCGGGGTTATCGCCATCGATCAGACTCAGTCCATGCACGACACCACGCTCGCGCTCACGGCTCTTGAGCGCTACCGGGATGGCGCACGGCTGCGGTATCTGCTGCAGGCTCCACTGCCCCGCAAGCGCAAGGCGATGCAGCTCATCGACCTCGAGGTCACCGACGACCGTGGCCGGGTATACAGCACCGCGGTGCTCGATGAGCACCATGATGCGAATCGTCTCGACGGCGCGTATGCCGTCGGCCCCGGGATCCCCACGGATTCCCGCGACCTGATCGTGCGCGTGGGCGCAGTGGGTGATCCACGCAAGCGGTCCGAGGCGGTGGAGGGGCCGTGGGCGTTCCATGTTCAACTCATGACCACCGCCCCCCCGGCGTGAGGGAGCCGCCCCTCGATCCCAGGGCCGCGCGCGCCGCCGACGCCACCCGGGAACGGCCCGAAGAGCCCTGCCCGCTCCGCACGGCCTTCCAGCGGGATCGGGACCGCATCATCCACACCAAGGCGTTCCGCCGTCTGAAGCACAAGACGCAGGTGTTCATCTCGCCCGAAGGGGATCACTACCGCACCCGCCTCACCCACACGCTCGAGGTATCGGCGATCGGGCGCACGGTGGCGCGCGCCATGGGGCTCAACGAGGACCTCGTGGAAGCCATCACCATGGGGCACGACCTCGGGCACGCCCCGTTCGGCCATGCCGGGGAGCATGCGCTCGATGACTTCCTGCGCGAGTCGGAAGGGCGCCGCTTCCAGCACAACGAGCAGAGCGTGCGCGTCGTGGAGGTGCTTGAGCGCGAGGGGCGTGGCCTCAACCTCACGGAGCAGGTGAGGGATGGCATCCGGCACCACACGGGTGGGGGTCGCCCTTCCACGCTCGAGGGGCAGATCGTGCGGCTCGTCGATCGCATCGCCTATGTCAACCATGACATCGACGATGCCGTCCGCGCGGGCATCATCTCGGGGAACGACCTGCCTCCCGATGAGATCGCCGTACTCGGGGGGTCGACGTCGGAGCGCATCACCACGCTGGTGACCGACATCGTCACCACCTCGGCGGATCGCGATGAGATCACCCAGAGCGCCGATGTGGGGGAGGCCTTTCGTTCCCTCCGTAGCTACATGTTTGCGGAGGTCTACCTTGCGTCACCCGCGGCCGACGAGGCGCGCCGCGCCCGTTACGTGGTGCAGGCGCTGGTGCGCGCCTATCTCGATGATCCCTCACTTCTCCC
>JBIIQA010000047.1:0-9654 GCA_044342355.1 Miltoncostaeaceae bacterium
GCGCACCATCGAGCCCGTGCCGGCCACGAGGTCTGCGGTCTGCTGTACCGCCACCTGCTGCTTTCCCGTGTAGCCCGCGACAGTCACGCCGGAGATGCCGAGGAGCGGCCCGCTCACAAGCCACAGGATGAGCAGCAGGAGGCCGACGCCCACCACCATCCAGTACGTGATCAGGCGCACCGTGCGGTGTCCGGCGATCGCCGAGGCGCGCTTCCCGGGGCCCGGACCGGGGGGCCGGCGGCGACCGCGCGGGGGGCGGCGGGGACCACTCGTAGACACCTACGTGACCTCCGCCAGTGGAGGCGGGCCAATGCCCCACTGCGGGTGCAGGTAGCGCACCTCGGCGTGCAGCACCGGGCCACCGGAATCGCGCACCCGCCGCCGCGCCTCGTCCATGAGGGCGATCACGTCGGTGGCGCGGGTGTCCGGCCCCGCCTCGATGAAGTTGGCATGCACCGGCGAGATGCGTGCGCCGCCGATTGCGTGGCCCTTGAGCCCCGTGGCCTCGATGAGACGCCCGGCCGATTCACCCGGGGGGTTGGTGAACACACTGCCGAACGTGCGCACCCCCTGAGGCTGGCTGGAGCGACGATGGGAGCGAAAGCCATCAAGCCGGGCACGGATCTCGTCGGCATCACCCGGGGCGAGCGCAAATCCCACCGCGGCCACCACGTGGTCGCCCTCCACGGCCGTGCGGCGGTACCCCATGTCGAGGTCATCACGGCCCACGCGCCGGCGCCCCGTCGCATCGCACACGACTGCCCAGTCGAGCACCTGCGAGAGGTCCGACGAATACGCCCCGGCGTTCATCGCCACGGCACCCCCGACGGTGCCCGGGATGCTCGCGCCGAACTCCAGCCCGGTGAGGCACGCACTCGCGGCGCGTTGCACTGCCCGGGGCAGCGACGCCCCTCCCCCGCACCACAGGGTGCGCGACCCGCGCACTGAGATGGATGACAGACGCCCGGCGAGGCGGATCACCAGACCGCGGAAGCCCTCGTCGTCGACGATGAGGTTCGAGCCCCGGCCCACCACCGCGACCGGGGCCGCGCGGTCGGCCGCGAAGCGCAGGGCCCGCGTGACGGACGCGAACGACGTGCACGTGGCGAGCGCATCGGCCTCGCCCCCCACCCTGATGCTCGTCAGGGGCGCGAGCGGCACGTGCTCGCGGATCGCATCTGCGTGCTCAGGCACCGGTACCCCCGAGGGCGTCGAGAAGGAGCGGCCCGAGGGTGGTGATGTCGCCCGCGCCCATGGTGAGCACCAGGTCACCCGCGCGCAGGTCGGGCGCGATCACCGCTGGTACGTCGGCCAGCAGCGGGACGTTCAGCACTTCCGAGGGCCCCGAGACCGCACGGGTGATGAGCGTGCCATCGACCCCGGGCACGGGCGCCTCGCGGGCCGCATAGACATCGGTGACCACCACGACGTCGGCCGCCGACAGGGCGCGTCCGAACTCGCCGGCGAGTTCCCGGGTACGTGAGTAGAGGTGCGGCTGGAAGACTGCGACCACGCGCCCGGGGTGAACGCCCCGTGCCGCGTCGATGGTCGCGGTGACCTCGACCGGGTGATGGGCGTAGTCATCCACCACGCGCACCCCAGCAGCTGTGCCCTTGTCCTCGAAGCGGCGGCCCACGCCGGTGAAGGGGGCGATGCGCGCCACGGCCTCGGAGGGGTCGACGCCACACCAGTCGGCAAGGGCCACGGCGCAGGCCGCGTTCTCGCGATTGTGAGTTCCCGGAGCGGCCATGTGCATGGGGATGCGACGCCCCCCGGCCTGCACCAGCACCTCGCCGTCAAGACGGGCCCACGCGCCATCGGTATCGCCAAGGACGCGCACCTCGCACGGCGCGGCGGCGGCCACGGCCCGGGCACGGGCGTCGGGCCCGACGACGAGCAGGCCGTCCGCCGGCAATGCGGCGACGAACTGACGGAAGACGTCCTCCACCTCCCCGATGGAGGCGTACGTGGAGTGGTGGTCGTGGTCGATGTTGAGGAGGATCGCCGCTTCGGGCTCCAGTCGCAGCAGCGATCGGTCGCTCTCGTCGGCCTCAGCGCAGAACCACGGCCCCTCACCCCAGGCCGCGCCCGTGCCCGCCCCCCATGGCACCTCGGCGCCCACGCACAGGGTGGCGCCCCCGAGGGCGAGCGAGAGCATGGCCGTGGTGGTCGACTTCCCGTGGGCGCCTGCCACCGCGAGCCCGCGATGGCCCTCCATGAGCATCGCGAGGAGATCCGAGCGGTGCAGCACCGGCAGCCCGCGCGCGCGGGCTGCCATCACCTCGGGGTTGTCCGGCGGGATGGCGGTGGACACGACCACTGCATCCACATGGGCCGGAATGGCATCGGCGCCATGCCCGGCACGGACATCCGCGCCCGCTGCGCGGAGTGCACCGAGCGCCGGGCCGTCCTCGCGGTCAGTACCCGACACCCGCCACCCGGACCGGAGGGCCAGGACGGCCAGCGCGCTCATGCCGGCCCCGCCCGCCCCCACCAGATGCACCGCGCGGATGGTCACCGGCGAGCCGCGTCCTCGACCAGATCGGCGATGCGCTCCGCCGCATCGGGCCGGGCCGCGGCGCGTGCGGCCTTGCCCATCACGATAAGGCGCTCAGGCTCCGCGAGAAGGGCTCCCACGAGCTCGCGCAGCCGCTCACCGGTGCATTCCGCATCGGTGATCATGATTGCCGCACCGGCCTCGGCCAGCCAGCGCGCATTTCCCGTCTGGTGGTCGGCAGTGGCATGCGGATAGGGAACGAGGATGGCCGGACGCCCCACGGCGGCAAGTTCGAAGACCGATCCACCGGAGCGCGAGATCACGAGGTCGGCCGCGGCGATGGCCGCCGGGAAGTCCTCGAGGAACCCGTGCACGTGGTACCGGGGCCCGCACCCGCCCTCGCCGATGCGCGCGCGCACCGCGTCGGAGTTCCTCTCGCCCGCCACGTGCACCACCTGAAATGGCGGGTTGGGGCAGAAGGCGTCAATTGCCGCCTCATTGATGGATGCCGCGCCCTGACTGCCTCCCGCAACGAGAATGCAGATACCCGAGGGATCAAGGCCGAGGACCCGGCGGCCACCTTCGCGCGTGGCATCGCGCACCGCGCGGCCCACCGGGCGCCCCGTCACCACGTACTTGCGGCCGCGTCGTCCGGCAACGGGGAATGCGAGTGCCACACGGCGGGCGAACGGGGCGGCAAGGCGGTTGGCGAGACCCATGCGGGAGTCGGCCTCCATCAGCACCACGCGACGGCGGGTGAGCCGTCCGGCGATGGCCGCGGGACCGGCCATGTAGCCGCCACCCCCCACCACGACGTCAGCCCGGCGACGGCGCAGCACGCGCATCATGCGCGGCACGGCGAGGGCGGCCAGCACCACCGCCCACAGGTTGCGCAGGGACAGGCGGCGCTCGAGGCCCCTCAGCGGCACGTGGTCCTCGGGGTATCCGTTGCGCGCGGGAATGCCCGAGCCGGCACGGCCGGCCACCCCCACGAAGCTCACCTCGATGCCGCGGGCGCGAAGCTCCTCAGCCAGCGCGAGCGCCGGCATGATGTGCCCGGCGGTCCCGCCTGCCGCGATCACCACCCGGAGGGGCTCCCCCGGGGACGACGCTGAGCCTGCGCTCGCGGGACCGGCGCCCGATGGCGACGAGGATCCCGGATGCTGCGGTGAGGACGACGAGGCTGCTCCCCCCATAACTGACGAAGGGAAGCGGCACGCCGGTCACGGGAAGGAGTCCGAGTACCGCTCCCAGGTTGACGATCGCCTGGATGCTGATGACGCCGACCAGACCCCCCGCCATCAGGCGGAGACGGAGGTCGGGAGCCGACAGAGCAATACGGTAGCCGCTCCACACGACGGCCCCGATCAGCGCGATCACGCCGAGCACCCCGATCAGGCCGATCTCCTCACCCATCGTGGCGATGATCATGTCGGTGTGGGCCTCGGGGAGGTAGTTCACCTTCTGCATCCCGTTGCCAAGGCCCACGCCCGACACGCCCCCGCTGCCAAGGGCCAACTGGGCCTGGGTTACCTGGAATCCACGCCCCTCGGGGTCGGACCAGGGATCGAGGAACGAGGTGAAGCGCGCCATTCGATACGGGGCGGCGATGGTGGCGATGACGGCCAGCGATACGCCCACGCCGGCCAGCAGACCGAGCATGCGCGCCGGGACCCCCGAGAGGACGAGCATGAGGAACGCCGTTCCCAGAAGAACGACGGCGGTGCCGAGGTCCGGCTGGAGGATCAGCAGCCCGGCCATGGCGGCCATGATGCCGAGGGGGATCTTGAGCCCTTCCCACGTATCGAGCCGGTCGGCGTTCTTCGCGAGATATCCCGCGAGGAAGATGATCACCGCGAGCTTGGCGAACTCCGCCGGCTGCATCTGCACGGGCCCAAGCCCCAGCCACGACCGGGCCCCATTCGCCTGGATGCCGAAGCCGGGGATGAGCACCAGCACCAGCAGGCCGAGGGATGCGAGAAGAGCGGGCTTTCCCAGGCGCAGCACTTTCGTGGGATCGACGTGCGCAAGAACGGCGAAGACGATCAGGGCGACGACCGCGAAGGACCCCTGGCGGATCAGCATTCCCGTCGGGTTCTCACCGGAGAGCAGCGCGCTGGCGCTGGAGGTCGAGTAGACCAGGATCAGGCCGATGCAGATGAGCACCAGCAGGGCGATTGACAGGACGGCCTCGGGGGCCACCTCGCCGCCGGCCGGCCGCGGCGGGCGTCGCCGGGCCTGTCGCACGCTGTCAGTGGGTGAGGGCGGCACGCGATTGTGTTCGCCGCCCCGGGGCCGACTCCTACCTCGCGCCCGCCCTGCGTGCGGCGTCCCGGAAGGTATCGCCGCGATGCGCGTATCCCGTGAATTGATCGAATGACGCGCAGGCTGGCGCGAGCAGCACGACGTCACCCGCCGAGGCATCCCCCGACGCCGCTGTCACGGCAGCGCTCAGGTCGGCGAATGTGGACGTGGGGATCCGCCTCTCCTGCATCGCCGCGGCGATCTCGGGCGCTGTCTGGCCGATGAGATACGCGTGGTCCACCACACCGTCGGCGGCGGCGGCGAGGTCGTCGAACGGCGTGTCCTTGCTCGAGCCCCCGGCGATCAACCGGACATTCCGGGGATATGCGTCGAGGGCCGCGATGGCGGCGGCGGGATTGGTGGCCTTCGAGTCGTTCACGAACGTGATGCCATTGCGCGATCCCACCACCTCGAGCCGGTGCCGCACGCCCGGAAACGACGCGAGTCCGTGGGCGATCTCCGCCGCGCCGAGGCCCGCATGGGCGGCCATCGCCGCGGCCGCCATGACGTTCTCCCGGTTATGCGCCCCGCGCAGTGGGACGTCCTCCCACGCGGCGACCCTGCCGAGCCCCTGCACGTGCAGCCCGCCCTCGGCCCATGCCACCGCGTCAGGCCCCGGATCGCCCGCTGCCGCGAGCCGCCGTGTGGGCGCCGCCCCCGTCGCGAGAAGCGGCCGGGGCAGGATGGCCAGGTCATCCGCCGCCTGGTTGGCGAAGATGTTCAGCTTGGCGGCGCGGTAGGAATCGAAGTCGGGGTAGCGGTCCATGTGGTCTGGCGTGACGTTGAGGAGCACAGCGCCCCGGGGGTGAAACGACGGGATGTCCTCCAACTGGAACGACGAGCACTCCACCACGAGCCAGGCATCGCCCGGCACCCGGCCCACCAGCGAGGCGAGCGGCGTTCCCTGGTTGCCGCATGCCACCGCGTCGAGCCCTGCATCCCGCAGGATGTGCGCGAGGAGTTCGGTGGTGGTGGTCTTTCCGTTGGTGCCCGTGATGGCAAGGATCGGGTTCGGCAGGGCACGCGAGGCGAGTTCGATCTCGCTCCACACCGGCGTGCCATCGGCGTACGCGGCGGCGAGCGGCGGCGCATCACGGGGAACCCCCGGGCTTCGCACCACCAGATCGGCCGCCACGGGGTCGTCGCTCGGGGCCCGCACGACGATGCCCCGGGCCTCGAGGTCGGGGGCGCTCACGGCCGCGCGGTCCACCGCGACCACATCCCAGCCGAGGTCGCACAGCAGCAGGGCCGCCGCACGTCCCGACGTGGCAAGCCCCACCACCAGCGCGCGCCCGGGATCGGGGAGCGCGCTCACGCCGGGAGGGTGCGGAAGAACAGCGTGAAGCCGATGCCCGCGAACATGAGGGCCACGAGCCAGAACCTCACGATGATCTTCGTCTCGCTCCACCCGGCCATCTCGAAGTGGTGGTGCACGGGCGCCATGAGGAACACCCGGCGGCGGGTGCGCTTGAAGACGATGACCTGGATCATGACCGACAGCGCCTCGAGCACGAACACACCGCCGATGAAGATGAGCAGGATCTCCGTCTTGGTCATGACGGCAAGCGCGGCGATGGCGCCCCCGAGCGCGAACGAGCCCGTGTCGCCCATGAACACGGAAGCCGGATACGAGTTGAACCACAGGAATCCGACGCAGGCGCCCATGAGGCACGCGGCCAGGATCGCGAGGTCGCGCTGCCCGGTGACCACGAATGTCATGCCCACATATGCGAGGAGCGCGATCGCCATGGTGCCGGCGGCGAGGCCATCGAGGCCATCAGTGAGGTTGACCGCGTTCGTGGCGCCCGCGAGCACGAGGAACACCACGATGCCGAAGGCGATGGGCCCGATCTCGATGGCGTAATTGACCACGTGGAGATCGATGGTGGTGGGCACGCCGACCACCCGCACCGCCACCACGGCAAGCGCGATGGCGATCACCACGAGGGCCGCCATCTTCCAGCGCCCGGAGAGGCCGAGTGAACGCTTCTTCACGATCTTCATCCAGTCATCCACAAACCCGATGGCTCCGCAGGCCAGCGTGGTGACGAGCACGAGCATGGCGGCCGTGCTGCGCGTCGACAGGATGAGGAAGGGCACGGTCATCGCGAAGAGGATGAGCAGGCCACCCATCGTGGGCGTGCCCTGCTTCTCGGCATGCCCCTCCGGGATCTCGCCCTGCGGACGCACGAACTGGCCCACGTTGTGGTCGCGCAGCCACTGGATGACACGGGGGCCGAGGAAGAGCATGAGCATGACGGCCCCGATGGCCGCAATCAGCACGCGTGGCACCGGCTAGGCCTCCCCGAGGATGGCGCGCGCCACCCTCTCCATGGCCATGCCGCGCGAGCCCTTCACCAGCACGATGTCGCCGGGTGCGATGAGCCCGGGGACGCCTTCCACGGCGGCGTCGGTGCCGGCGAAGACCACACACTCGACATCGCCGGCCCCCTGCGGGTACGACGCCGCCCGCGCCCCCACCGCGATGAGCAGATCGACGCCGAGCGCACTCGCCTGCTCGCCCACCTGGCGATGGAAGCGGGCCTCATCGGGGCCGAGCTCGAGCATGTCGGCCAGCACGGCGACGTGGCGCCCGGGCCGGCGGCACAGGTCGGCGATGGCCGCGCCCATCGCGGGCGGGTTCGCGTTGTAGCAATCCTCGATCAGTACGCCGCCGCCCGGAAGCGGGTGCTCGAGTCCCCGCATGGCCGACCGCTCGAGGTGCACGACTGTGCCGGGATCGGGGGTCGCGCCCAGGGCGATGGCCACCTCGACGGCCGCCGCCATGTTGCGACGCTCCCATGCCTTGAGGTTGCCGAGGTCGAGGTCGATGGCGGGCTCATCACCGAAGGTGCGTACCTGCACCGACTCCGGCAGGGCCGCACGGTGCGGTGCGAGCAGGGCATCGTCGGCAGGCACGACGGCGACACCACCGAGGAGGAGCCCGGAGAAGATCTCCGCCTTGGCTGCCGCGATGGCCTCCACGGTGCCGAGCAGTTCGAGGTGCACCGGTCCGACGCCCGTGATGACGGCGACGTCCGGGGGGGCGAGCGATGCCAGCTCGGCGATCTGCCCCGCGCCGCGCATGCCCATTTCGATGACGGCGACCTCAGTGTCACCGGGCAGCCCAAGGATGCTGAGCGGTACGCCCACCTCGGTGTTGCGGTTACCCGGCGTGCCCTCGGCCCGCACCCCTGCGGCACGCAGCACGGCCACCACGGAGTCTTTGGTGGAGGTCTTGCCGTACGAGCCCGTGACCCCCACCACGCGGGCGCCCAGGCGCGCGAGCGCGCGCCGGCCGATCTGCCCGAGCGCGGCCACGGGATGGGGATGCACCAGGACTGCCGCCGGCGTGTCCGTCAGGTCACCACCGACCGCCGCCCACGCATCCTCGGAGATGAGCACGGCAGTGGCCCCTGACGCGATTGCCTGACCGGCATGCAGGCCGCCGTCCACGTGCTCACCGGGCACTCCCACGAAGAGCTGGCCCGGTACGACATCGCGCGAGTCGGCCGTGGCGCCGTCACACGCGACGTCATCCGGGCCGGCCACCTGCGACGCGCTCGACCACAGGATCATGTCGGTGACGGAGACCCTCACGCGGCCATCCGCCCGCCGAGCACCTCGCGGGCCACGTCGCGATCGTCGAAGGGGGTGACCACACCCCCGGCCTCCTGGCCCGACTCATGCCCCTTGCCCGCGATGAGCACCACGTCCCCCGGGGCGGCCGCGGCGATGGCGCCGGCGATGGCCTCACGCCGATCGGCCTGCACCTGCAACTCGGCGGGCCCAGAGGTGGCCCCCGCGACGATGTCGCGGATGATGGCCTCGGGGTCCTCGCTGCGCGGGTTGTCAGACGTGACGATGCACAGATCGGCGAGGGCACGGCCGATGGCCCCCATCTGGGGCCGCTTGCCGGTGTCGCGGTCGCCGCCGCACCCGAAGATCACGATCAGGCGCCCATCGCCCGCCAGGTCGCGCGTGGCGCGCAGCACATTCTCGAGCGAGTCAGGGGTATGCGCGTAGTCGACCAGCACCTGAAAGGGCTGCCCCATGTCGATCGGCTCAAGCCTCCCCGGCACACCCGGAAGCGCGGCGATCCCACGCGCGACCGCCGACTGCTCGAGCCCCATCGCCTCCCCCACCGCAACCACGCCGAGCACGTTCGACACGTTGAACCGTCCGCGCAGCCTGCTGGAGATGTCGATGGCGCCACGAGGGGTGCGGACCCGGGCCGTGAAGCCCGCGGATCCCATCTCGAGCACGTCCGGCGCCACATCGGCCCCCGGAGCGTCGATTCCGTACCCGACCACGTCGAGTTCAGCCGCAAGCCGCCGCCCCGAGGCGTCATCCATGTTGACGGCTGCCGGCGGGCGCGGCCCATGCCCCTCGGGTCGTGCGAACAGGAGCCGCTTGGCCTGAAAGTACGACTCCTCGTCGCCGTGGTAGTCGAGGTGATCGCGCGTGAGATTGGTGAAGAGAGCCCCGGCGAAGCGGAGGCCCGCCACCCGGGACTGATGCAGGGCGTGCGACGACACCTCCATGGCACATGCGGTATCGCCCGCGGCACGCATGCGCGCGAGCACCTCCTGGAGTTCCACGCTCTCGGGGGTGGTGTGCGTGGGCACGGATGACACCCCGCCCACGCGGATCTCCACCGTGCCCATGAGGCCGCACGGCAGGCCCGCCGCCTGCATGACCGCCTGCACCAGGTAGGCGCAGGTGGTCTTGCCGTTGGTTCCCGTGATGCCGACGACCGCCATGTGATGAGAGGGATCGCCGGCAAGGCGCGCCGCCATGATGGCCATGGCCGCGCGGACGTCGGGCGCCAGCACCTGGGGGACGTCGATGTC
>JBIIQA010000048.1:0-9617 GCA_044342355.1 Miltoncostaeaceae bacterium
GCCAGCAGCTTCTTGCGGTCCTCGGCGATGGGAAGGGGGTCGGTCACCTGCTCTGCCAGCTCGAGCACCCTCGACTCGGGCAGCAGGTCGTTCGAGATGTAATCGGTGAGCGCCTTGCGGATCTCGACCTGCCCCTGCACCTGCAGCGCCGAGGCCACGTAGCCGTTCGGGTTGTACGCGGTGACGCGCATCCAGATGAACAGCGAGCCGAGGATGAGGCACACGATCGACAGCCCGAGGAGCACGAAGGAGAGGATTCCCCTCCAGCGCTGGGGTTTTCCGGGCGACGGGTCGGTGGGCCCGGTGGCGGCGGCGTCGGCGATGGGGGCACTGTAGCCACGTGCGCGGACCGCATGGTGAGACGGCACCCGGTGGCGGAACACCGGTATGGGCATCGACCCGGGGGCCGCGCTACGGTTGTCTCCAACGGTCAGGAGGTGGCGTGGTGAGCAGTGAAGTTCCCACACGTAGCCCGCGGAGCCCCGAGGAGGAGCTCGAGCGCGCAATGGCCGATTACCTGCGCGTATCGCGTGGAGCGCACCTCTATGCGAGCGAGGATGAGCACCGGCGTGCCGAGGAGGCCGCGTGGGATCGTCTGGCGGCCGCGCGCGGCATGGTCGACCCGGCCGGGGTGACCGCCTCCTAGCTGCCGGACCCCCAACGGAATCCCGTCGCCGATGGCGCGGGTTCCAGCGGCGAGGTGGGCAGTCCGGCACGCGCGGGCAGGTGGTACCCCACCGGCGAGGTGTCGTTCGGTGCCTCAGGGTGGAAGATCGATGCCAGGTACTGGATCTGGCCCCGCCCCGGTCCCAGTTCGTACTGACCGCCACCATATGCGCCGAGCCCCGTGTCGCGGATGAGGTCGTACACCCCGAGCAGGCCCTCCAGTGAACCGATGCGCGATGGCTTGACGTTCACCGTGCGCGGTGCGATGGCCTGCGCGCCGATGTCGTCCGGTCCGTGGAGGGGTGCATCCCAGGTGATGCGGTCCTCTGCCCCGGCGAGCGCGATGCGGGTGCGGCCGTCCACCCGGGGGTCCTCGAGCCAGGCATCCGGGAACTCCTCGGCAACCATCGCGTAGAGAGCGGGGTCGGCCCCCCCGTCCACCTGGGTGCCCGAGTAGTGGCCCTTGAGGTCCACCACCATCACCTCGGCGCCATCGGAAAGGGCGCGGGCGACATCACGGGTCCAGTCGGGGGTGGCATCCACCTTGAACCCGATGCCCGGCATGGCCTCGGCCCAGGCGAGCACCCGTCCCGGGTCGGGCGGGTGCCCCAGCCCCGTCGAGATGACGAACTCGACCGGTTCCGGCGCGGCCGTGCCCAGGGCCTCCCACAGGGGTTGACCGGCCTGACGAAGGGCGAGGTCGAGGGCGGCGCTCTCGAACGCCCAGCGTCGGTATGCGCGGCTGGGCGGCCAGGCAGGGGGGGTGGGGAAGAGGTCCATCCCGGCGAGCGCCTGCGCGAGGGAGTGGATGGTCCACTCGCCGCGCAGATCGGGCGGCCCCGCGGCCTGGAAGGCCTCCTGCTCATCGGCCTCGTAGGTGACGTCCTCGCCCACCCCCTCGTGGCCGCCACCCGTGAGGTGCACGACGGTCGTGACACGCGTGAAGTCGGGCGACACGTCGAGGTGGAGTCGCTCGAGCGCGACCTCGTCGATGATGAGCGGCAGGTCGCGGATGAGGTCGTACGAGGTGCTCATGGGTCGGGCACCGCGGGCGCGTCGTCGAGCATTCCGGCCGCGATCGCATGGCGCACCATCGCCGCTCGTGATCCGGCGCGCAACTTGGTCATGACGTGCGAACGGTGGCTCTCCACCGTGCGCACGCTCACCACCAGCATCCCCGCGATCTCCTGATTCGTGTGGCCGAGGGCAAGGAGACGCAGCACCTCGCGTTCCCGCGGCGAGAGTCCGTCGACCGGCCCGCCTGGCCCGTCTGGCTGCGCGAGCACCGCGCCGAGGGCCGGGTGCAGGTAGCGCTCGCCGGAAGCCACCGCGCGCACGGCCTGCACCAGCTGCTCGTCGGCGGCGGTCTTCAGCACGTAGCCGCTTGCGCCGGCTGCGAATGCCCGGCGCACGTCATCCGCCTCCCCGTGCATGGACAGCACGAGGATCCCGAGATCGGGGTGGTCGGCGCGGAGGCGTTCGGCACCGGCGAGCCCGCCCATTCCGGGCATCTCGATGTCGAGGAGCACCAGGTCCACGCCGCCCTCCCGGGTGCGCTCCAGGGCCTCCTCCGCGGTGGTGGCCTCACCCACCACCTGAAGGTCGTCCTCGCGATCGAGCAGCAGTCTGAGACCGGACCGCAGCAGGGAATGGTCGTCGGTAACGAGAATCCTCACCATGCGCCCAGCCTACCGCCGGGCTTCCCGCGATACGGTCATGACGTGGATGCAGGCCCCGACATCATTATTCGCAATGACCATGGCGCGGTCGCCGGCCGCATTTCACGCGGCCCCGACGGACGGCTGGTGGTGGAGGTGCATGACGAGCAGTCGCGCTGGCTCGTGGAGCTGGCCGCTGCACGCGCCGGGGCCCCCGCGCGCCCCCGCCCGCGGCCATCGTGCGGACTCCCGGATACCGGCGCGCCTGGGCCCGGAACCGTGACGTGACGCAGTAACCCTCAACCAGATGTTGAGGGTCGTTGGGCCACACTCGACCCTGCCCTGATCTGGCGAAGCGGTGGTGCGGTCCCTACGGTGCGCCGTTCAGTGACGACCACCCGCACATCCACACGCCCGCGCACTTCACGCCCCGACCTCGTGGAGATCGCCATCATCGAGGTGGCATCCGTCCCGGGCGGCATCGCCCGGAGCGTGCTGTGGGCCGCTACGGCCGCCCGACTGTCCGAGCTCATGCCCGACGCACCACCACCGTCGCCCGACCAGGTGCTGCGCGCCCTCGGCATGTGCATCGTGCGCGGTGAGCTCGATGAGGCGGATGGGCAGGTCATCAACGCCGCCGGTCCCGCCAGCGCCACCGCGTAGCCACGGCAGGGGCGGGAACCCGGGTGGCGAAATCCGGGAGCGATGGACCCCGATCGCATCGTCACGCTCACCGACGCCGCCCTCCTCGCGGGGTGCTCGCGGAAGTCTCTCGAGCGGCGGGTGGAGCGCGGCAGCCTGGCGGTCACTCATGACGCGCAGGGGCGCCGTGCCGTGCGCGTTGCCGACCTCATGCGCGCCGGGATCGTTGCGCTGATGCCTGCCGGGGCCGGATCCGGCGTGGATGCGGTACGGGTGGCGGAGGTGGAGGGAGAGGCCGATGCACTGCGCGCCGCCCTTGCCGCCACGGAGGCAGCCCTCCGGCGTGCCCGCGATGAGGTGCAGGTGCTGCGCCGACGCGCCACCGAAGCCGATACGCGCGCCGCGGTGGCGGAGGATGAACTCACCCGCCTGCTCCTCGGCGCTGCGCGAGAGCCCATCCGGCAGGAGCCGCGCCGCGGCCGCCTGCGCCTGCGCTCTACCTGAGTAGCCCCAGCAGCTCCCGCGCGGTCTGGTCGGGGGCCTCCTCGGCGAGGAAGTGCCCGGCATCGATGGCGCGGCCGCGCACATCGGTGCCCTGGTCCATCCAGGTGTCGAGCACGTCGTAGATGCGGTGCATCGCACCGCGCTCTCCCCACAGGACCATGAGCGGGCAGCCGATGCGTGCACCGGCGTCGGCGGCGTCGTGCACGAGGTCGATGCTGGCTGCGGCCCGGTAGTCCTCGCACTGGGCGTGAATGGTGGCCGGGTCGTCGAAGGCGCGCTCGTACTCCGCCATGGCGCCCGGGTCGAAGGTGAACCCCGGCGCCGCCCAGTGGCGGAGCGTCTCACGCAGCCACCAGCGCGGGTCGGCGCCGATCATGCGCTCGGGCAGGCCGTCGGGCTGGATGAGGAAGAACCAGTGGTAGTAGGCGGTGGCCAGCGCCTGGTCTGTGGTGGCGAAGACCGTGGCGGTGGGCACGATGTCGAGCACGGCAAGGGCCGCGACCCGCTCGGGGTGGTCGAGCGCCATGCGACGCGCCACGCGGCCTCCGCGGTCATGGCCCGCCACGGCAAACCGGTCGAAGCCCAGTGACGACATCACCTCCACCTGGTCCTGCGCCATGGCCCGCTTGGAGTATCCGGCGTGGTCGGGGCCCGACGCGGGCCGTCCGCTGTCGCCGTAGCCCCGGAGATCGGCGCACACCACCGTGAAGTGCTCGGCCAGCAGCGGCGCCACGCGATGCCACATGGCCATGGTCTGGGGAAACCCGTGCAGCAGCAGCAGTGGCGGACCGGTGCCCGCCACTGCCACCGCGATGTCCGTGCCGGTCACCGCGACCCGTGATCGCGTGAACCCGGCGAGCGGGATCACTCCGCGCCCTTCTCCTGGATCGTCACCTTCTCGATGGTGACCGGCGGATCGGGGGTCTCCGTGCCCGGCGCGGCCATCGTGGAAATCTTCTCGGCCACGTCCTGGCCCTTCGTCACCTGTCCGAAGAGCGAGTAGGAGGGCGGCAACGCCACACCCTGGTTGCCCGTGATGATGAAGAACTGCGAGCCGTTGGTGTTGGGCCCGGAGTTGGCCATGGCCACCGAGCCGAGCGTGTAGGCGCCGGCCTTCGGCAGTTCGTCCTCGAACTGGTAGCCCGGCCCACCCTGCCCGGTGCCCTGCGGGTCTCCGCCCTGGATCACGAACCCGGGGATGACCCTGTGGAACGTGACGCCGTCGTAGAAGCCCTCCCTTGACAGGAACACGAAGTTGTTCACGGTCTTCGGCGCGGCCCTGGGGTCGAGGGCGATCTCGATGTCGCCCTCCGACGTGGCGAGCATCGCCGTGTACGTGGCGTTCACGTCGATGGTCTGCGCCGGTGGCGCCGACCACGTCTTCGCCCCCTGCCCGGCCGCGGTAGCGGCCGTTGTCGAGGAGGCGGAATCGGAGGAGCCGCAGCCCGCGAGCACGGGGAGGGCCATGGTGGCCACGAGGGCCGTGGAAGCGATCAGTCGTCTCATGCGTTCGAGGATACCTGTCACGTTCCCGAGTACCCGCGGCGCGGAGCGATGTCGCTCGTCACCTCCACACCGACCTGGCTGCGGAGCCGGTGTGGAGGTGCTGCGGGGGGCAGGGGCGTGCCGTGCGCACGTGGGAGTGGCGAGGGCCTAGCCCTGTGCAACCACCGGCCCGGCCTCGACCGTGACCGCCGTCGGGATAAGGCCGGGGTTCTCGGCGACCCACTCCTTGGCCGCACGGTTCGACTCCTCCGTGCCTTCGGGGCTGTCGTAGACGGTCACCGAGCGCATCTCACCGCCCGGCTCGCCCACGTCGATCCAGTAATAGGCGACGAAACCGGGGATGTCGCGGAAGATGGGAACCAGTTCCTCCTCGATCCGCTTGTTCAATTCGGCGGTCTCTCCGACGTTCTCGTACGACCGAACCGTCGCGTACGTCTCTCCCTGCCCTGCCGCTGTAGCGGCCGTGGTCGAGGAGGCAGAGTCGGAGGAGCCGCAGCCTGCGAGCAGCGGGAGGGCCATGGTGGCCACAAGGGCCGTGGAAGCGATTAGTCGTCTCATGCGTTTGAGGTTACTCGTCAGGTTCCCGTGCATCCCGGTTGGGAATAGGGTGGGTGCATGGCGACGATATCGGCAACCCGGGCCCACGTCGTTCGCCGCGCCCTGATGGCGTGGGCGGGCGTGGCATGCGCCGTCGGGCTGATCGCGGTGCCTGCGGCGATGGGCCATTCCGGGCTGCGGTCCACCAGCCCCCCTGCGGGAGGGGTGGTGGCGGCGTTGCCCGCGACGGTCACCATCACCTTCCGTGAACGCCTCGCCCGTGTCGTGCGGGTGCAGGTAATCGACGCGCGTGGTCTGGACCACGCGAGGTCTGCCCGGCTGGATGTTCGTAATGCGGCGAAGGTCGTGGTTCGCACCGTGAAGCCCGTGGCCGGTCGCTACACGGTGCGCTGGAGGGTGGTTGCCGAGGACGGCCACGCCCAGGCCGGCACGTTCGCGTTCCGCGCCCGGGGTCGGTGACCGACCCGCCCTGGGTCTAGCGGCGCGAGAGGCCCCAGGCACCCACCTGCGCGGCCACCACGAGCGCGGCGAGGATCCATCCCCACGTGGGGATGACGAGCGCGAGGGGGAGGCCGACGAGGGCGGCACCTGACGCCACGGCGTGCCATCGGCGCATGGGGATGCAGTCGGCGGCGAGGAACGCCGCCGACACAGGGATGCCCACCAGCGCCACGAGGCTCAGCACCCCGAACGCCTCGGGAAGCCCCAGCGCGAGTCGGGCGATCACGTCCGCTGCACCCAGGACCGCGAGGATCACCCGCCGGTAGGTCACCCGGCCGACGGGGTGCGGAAGCGGTCGAGCACCACGCCGCCGGCATCGATGAAGGCGTAGCTGATGCGGCCCGTCGCGTAGTCGGCGCGCAGCGACCCGAACTCCGCGATCGACACGGTGGCGTCAGCGCTCTCGGGCGTGAATTCATCGCCGTCAGAGCGCGGGGCTCCTCCGGTGCCCACCGTCAGGCACAGGACCCCGTCCACGGTGCGCCGCTCGTACCGGTGGTTGTGGCCGCTCATCACGGCCGCCGCGCCCGCCCGGGCCACCACGGGCAGGATCGGATTCCCGGCCCCGGGCGGCCAGTGCACCAGCACCCACCGCGCGTCGGCATCTGCCGTGCGGGCCAGTGCCGAGCGCAGGAACGGCAGGTCGGCGGCGTTGCCCTCGATGCCCAGCGTGATGAAGGCCAGGCGGCCGTAGCGCTGGATGCCGCGGTCACCGTCCCCCGGCCAGCCGAGCAGGTCAGCCAGGGGCTTTCCGCCCTTCCAGAGGGTGTCGTGATCACCCACCACCCCGAGCAGAGGGCCCTGCGCGAGGAGCGGCCGCATGGGGCGGAAGATGGTCTGATCGAACAGGGCGGGTGCGGCGGCGAGGTACACGTTGTCGCCTGTCGACACCGTGAACGCCGGCCCCTGCGCGGCGCCGGACCGCGCGACGGCGTACTGGTCCTCGCCACCCACGCCGTAGTCGCCCGTGATGATGAACCGCACGGCCGCGCCCGCCGTGACCGGCGGCGTGGTCACCGATCCGAACGCGCGCGCCCCCTCACCGCTGGAGGCTGTCCAGCCGTAGCGGGTTCCCGGGGCAAGGCCGCGCAGCAGCCCATCCTGCGCGGTGATGGTGCGCCCGTCGGGGGACACGGCCCGAACCTGAACTGCCTCGCCGTCGGGTATCTCCCACGCGATGCGCGCGCTGGTGGGGGAGACCGCCGCAACCCAGGGCCCCCGGGTGAACGGATCGGGGTCGGTGGGCAGCACGAACCTGAACCAGTAGAGCAGCACTGCCATGACGGCGATCACCAGCACGCCGGCCAGCGCGGCGATGGCGATGATCCATCGACGCAGTACCCGTTCGCGGGGTGTGAGGGGCATTGATTTCACCGAGCGTCAGTGTCGCATCGGCGTGGCCCGGGGCGGGGGAGTACGGCCACCGCCCATATGCCGTGGCCTGCCTCTTTTCGACTACTCCAGAAGTCGAAGCAGAAGAGACCGAGAGCGGGTGAACGGAATCGAACCGTCATCAGAAGCTTGGAAGGCTCCTGCTCTACCGTTGAGCTACACCCGCGTGCGACGCGCAGTCTAGTCGT
Organism: Miltoncostaeaceae bacterium; assembly: GCA_044342355.1. Lineage (GTDB taxonomy): Bacteria > Actinomycetota > Thermoleophilia > Miltoncostaeales > Miltoncostaeaceae > SYFI01. The sequence goes on from JBIIQA010000048.1 coordinate 7,616, forward strand.
AGCCCGTCGGTCCCTCAGGCACCGCTCGCCCTCGACCGCACTGCGGGCAGGGGCGAGCGGTGGCTGAGGGGGTCATGCCTTGGGCTGAGGAACCCCGCAGGCGTCGAGTGCCGTCAGCACGCCTTCGCGGATCTCCTTTGACTCCTCCGCGGCGCGGACGCTGCGGTAGTCCTCCAGGTGGCTGGCCGCATCCGCGGCGTTGCCCTCGGCCGCAGCGTCCGCGACGTTGCCGACGATGGCGTCTTCCGCGGCCTGCACGAAGGCAATCGTGCGGAGGGCGTCGTGGCAGGGTCCGTCGGGCATCTCGTCGGCAACCGAGTCGAGGGCCGTCACCAGCGCGTCACCGGCCTTCTGCCAGGCGCGTGCGTTGGCGGCCAGGGCCGTGAGGTCGGTCGTGTCGGCGTCCGGCCCGACCACTGTCTTTGCCGCGGCGATATCAGCGCGGTAGGCCGGGCGCAGTGCGGTGATCTGCGCATCGGTGAGGCGCTGGGCGCTCGTCGTGGTTCCGGATGAGTCGCTGGAGCCACAGCCGGCCACGCCTGCCCCCACGGCCGCAATGGCGGCCACGGCGAGCACAGCGCGATAGGACGAGGCGATTCGGATTCGGGGCATTGGCACTCCTTGGGGCCGGGGAATGACGTGAAGCAACTTCAGATTACAAGCCGGGCGGGGACGATTATGTGATGACGGTGCCCGCGAGTGTTCCGTCGGACGCCCGCCGGACGACCTGAGATTCAACTTATCGCAGCACCACGGCGCAACGGGGGGTGTTCAGCCCCGGAGGGCGAGCCCCTCCCCGTGCAGGCGCCTGGCGCGCTCCAGGTTGATGGCATCCGGGCCCTCGCCGGCCTCGCCGGGAACCTCCAGGATCACCGGAAGGCCCTGGAGGGCGGGGTGGCCCAGGATGCGGCGGAAGCCGTCCTCGCCGATCAGCCCCTCGCCGATGTTCTCGTGGCGGTCGCGGTTGCTGCCGAACTCGGTCTTGCTGTCGTTCAGATGCAGGCTCTTCAGCCGGTCCATACCCACGATGCGGTCGAAGTCGGCGAGCACCTGATCGATGCCGCCCTCCTCGTGGATGGGGAATCCCGAGGCGAACATGTGCTGGGTGTCGAGGCAGAAGCCCACGCGGTCCTCGTGGCCTGCGGCGTCGGCGACCGCGCGCAGCTGCTCGAAGGAGCGGCCGATGGTGTCGCCGGCGCCCGCCGTGTTCTCGAGGTAGATGGAGCAGGTGCCGGGCACCGCATCGAGGGCCTCGGCGATGCCCGTGCCGATGCGCGCGATGGCCTCATCCGTGGTGCTGCCCTTGCTGGAGCCCACGTGCAGCACCACGCCCGACAGGCCAAGGGCCTCGCCGATCTGAAGGTGCTGGGTGAGGCTCTCGATCGATGAGCGGTAGATGTTGCGCACCGTGCCCTTCGCGGGCGGGCCGGTGGGAACCTCCCGGTCGGGCGCCCCAAGGTTCATCAGGTACAGCCCGTGGCTCACCATCGGGCCCATTCCGGCCTCGGCGGCCTTCTCGCGGAAGGCCGCAATCTCCTCGGGCTTGTGGTTGATGGGCTTCCAGGTGCGCGGGTTGTGCGTGAACACCTGAATGGCATCGCATCCGATGGCCTGGCCGCGGTCGATGGCGTTGCTGATACCGCCGCTGCTGGAAACGTGGGCTCCGAATCTCATGTCGTCCATCCTATGCGTATGCGCACGGGGCTCCCCGGCCTGCGGCTATCCTGCCGCCCGTGCACCACATGGATACCGCTGATGACCGACCGCTGCGCGTGCGCTTCGCGCCCAGCCCGACCGGATCGCTGCATGTCGGCGGTGCGCGCACCGCGCTGTTCAACTGGCTTGCGGCCCGACACGCGGGTGGCACGTTCATCCTGCGCATGGAGGACACCGACCGCGAGCGCTCCACGCCCGAGAGCGAGGCCGAGATCCTCCGGGTGCTCCGGTGGATGGGCCTCGACTGGGACGAGGGCCCCTTCCGCCAGAGCGAGCGCGATGCCAT
>JBIIQA010000049.1:0-9616 GCA_044342355.1 Miltoncostaeaceae bacterium
GCCACGTCGGCGCTAGCGTCCGGGGCGTGAACGCACCCGCTCGCGCACCCGCCGTGCCACCGCCTGCGGCGCGATGGATCCTGATCGCGCTGGTGGGTGCCGCCCTTGTCTCCCTGAGCATCGTCGTCGCCGGCCTCACGAGCGGCGCGTCTGAATTCTGGGGCGGCTACGAAAAGGCCCTCGCCCGGGTGCAGGGCGGGGACTGGTGGACCCTGTGGGTGCTGCCCGGCCTCCTGCTGGCCCTCGTGGCGGCGCTCGCCCTCGGCATGCGCACCTCGCCGGCGTGGGCACGCAGCCCGGAGGACTCCCGTCGCAGGGCGGCCTTCCTCTGGAGCGGGGTGCTGGTGCTGGTGTTCTTCCTGTGCGCTCCGGTCGCCGTGATCGCGCAGGGAGGCCTGCTCAGCGCGCACATGATCCAGCACGTGGCCATCGGTGGCCTCGCACCCGTACTCATCCTGCTCGCAGTGCCGGCGGCGGCCCGGGGGACGAGGAGGCGGCGGCCAATCCTCGCCTTCATCCTCCACCCGGTCATCGCGTTCGCCATCTGGCTGGCCGCCACCATCGCATGGCTGATCCCGGATCTGCACCACGAGGTGCTGTACCGGCCCTGGGTGTGGGTGCTGCAGCAGGTCGCGGTGTTCGGGGCCGGCATCATCATGTACGCGCCCGTCACCGGCCGGATCGTCGACCCGCCGGCATGGTTCCGGACCGGACCGAAGTGCTTCTACATGGTGGGGGTGTGGTTCGCAGGCGTGGGGATCGCGAACGTCTACTGGTTTTCCGGGACCCCCTTCTACGAATCCCACCAGGCCGGTGCTGCGGCCTTCGGAATCTCGCCACTCCAGGACCAGGCCAATGCCGGCACCGTCATGATCCTCGCCCACTGCGCGATCACCTTCGTCGCCATCGGCATCCTCTTCTTCCGGCATGCCTCCGAGAGGGGGCTGGAGCAACGGCTGATCGAGGCCGGCATACCGGTTGATGACGTGCAGCACGCGACATTCGAGGGGCGGCTTGACGAGCTTGCCATTCGCTCAGGCGTGCCGGTGAAGACGCGGACGGGCCTCGATTGATGGTGGCCCTCCCCCCCTGGTCCGAGGAACCACGGCCCTGACATGCCCGAGGGCCACACGATCCACCGGGCGGCACGCGACCAGTCACGCATCCTGACGGGAACCCTGCTCGCCGCAAGCTCGCCACAGGGGAGATTCGCGGATGGGGCCTCGCTTCTCGATGGCAGCATCCTCCGAAGGATCGATGCTCACGGAAAGCACCTGCTCTACCGGTTCGAGAAGGGTCACGTGCTGCACGTTCACCTCGGGCTGTTCGGCCGCTTCATGATCCACAAGGGTGCCCCACCCCCCGCCCGTGGGGCCATCCGCCTCCGCCTGGTGGGGGATGATCATGCGCTCGATCTGCGCGGGCCGACGGCATGTGCCCTTATCGATCCCGACGAGGAGGCCCGCCTGCTCGCGCGGCTCGGTCCCGACCCCCTCCGCACTGATGCCGACCCCGCGCTGGCATACGCCCGCATCAGCCGGAGCACCCGCTCGATCGGCGCGCTGCTCATGGATCAGTCAGTCATGGCGGGCGTGGGCAATGTGTACCGGGCGGAGATCCTGTTCGTGCTGGGTATCCATCCCGAGCGCGAGGGGCGAACCATCACCCCTGACGAGTTCGGCGCCATCTGGGATACCGCCACCCGCATGCTGCGCGATGGGGTGAAATCGGGTCGCATCGTCACCGTGAGTGCCAAGGACGCTGACGGGCCCCGGTCGCGGCTGCGCCGCGGTGAGCGCACCTACGTCTATCGGCAGGCCCGGTGCAGGCGCTGCAACAGCGCCGTGGAGAACTGGGACATTGCTGGCCGCCGCGCCTGGGCATGCCCTGCGTGCCAGTCCTGAGAAGGATTCCCCCGCCCGGCTTGCGAAAGTCCCCCCGCATTCCCACACTCCGAAGGAAGGACCCGGCCCATGGGTACGGACACCGCGCAGGACCTGCGTCAATCGAGCAGCAGCCTCATGTGGGCTGGAATCCTCGCAATCATCATCGGCATCATCGCCATCGCAGTGCCTGCAGTGGCCTCGGTGAGCATCGCCATTCTGGTGGGCATCCTCGTGATCGTGCTCGCCGTCGCGTGGCTGTTCGCCGCGCTCGGCAGTGGAGCCCCCACCGGCTGGAAGATCACGGGCGTCATCCTGTCGGTGCTGCTGCTCATCGGTGGCCTGTGGATCCTTTTCAATCCCATTGAGGCAACGATTGGTCTCACCGCTGTCATCGCGATCGTGTTCATCGCGATGGGTGTGGTGCGCGTGGTCGCCGCCATCGGGGACAAGGGGGGCGAAGGACGCTGGCTCATCGCACTCGGCGGCCTCCTGGCCATCATCCTGGGTGTCCTCATCGCGGCGGACTTCCCGAGCTCGGCGGCGTGGGCCATCGGCCTGCTCGTCGGCATCCAGTTCCTGTTCGACGGGATCGGCCTTGTGATGCTTTCGTCGCAGGTGAAGAGCAGCCTGAAGGGCTGATCTTCACGTTCCGGTGGTTTTCGCGACCCCGGGTGGCGCAGCAGCGTCGCCCGGGGTCGCGTTTCCGCAGAGGCTTTACGTTCTCTGGAGGAAAACAGCACCCCGGAGGCCACCTTCAGGTGCTTTGATCTCAGGCCTGCCCGCGGCACCAGTTCCGTTCACGTCTATCCGGGAGATCAATGGCCGTCACTGTGCAAAGCCCCCCCGTCGCACCGTCCGAGGCACTGACCCTGCTCAGCGCATCGTCCGACCGCACGAGCACGGGCCGTCGCAACAGGGCGCTCATCGCACTCCTCTGGCGTGCAGGACTGCGGCCCGGCGAGGCTCTGTCCATCACGACGGCTGACGTCGACGTCGAGGGCCGACTGGTGCGTGTGGCCGAGAGGGTCGCGGGGCTTGATGAGCTCGCCGTCCGGGAGGTCAGCTCGTGGATCGCCAAGCGTGAGGAACTCGCTCTCGGTGATGGCCCGTTCATCTCAACACTCCGCGGGAAGCCGCTGAGCCAGGCCTATGTGAGGGAACTCCTCCCCCGCTTGGCCGATCGCGCCGGTCTCGACCAGCGCGTGCATGCCATGGGCCTGCGTTACGCATGCGCAGCGGAGATGGCGGGCGAGGGCGTCCCCACCGAGATCATCGAGTCGCAGCTCGGCATCCGCCCGCAGTCGTCCGTGGCCCGGTACCTGCCCATCCCGGACGATGCCGACGTCATCAACGCGATGGCCGCGCGCCCCGCACCCCCGGGCGCATAGCCACGCCCATGCGCGTCGCGGTCGCCATCACGGGGCCGGACGCTGACGCCGCGCGCGCCATGCTCACAGCAGCCGGCCACGAGGTGCACAGTTCCCTCAGTATCGGGTCCTGCAACCTCATCGTGGTCGACGAGTGGACCCCTGAGACCGCGCCGGTGGTGCAGGAGGCGCGAGCTCACGGGATACCCGTCACGATTCTCGCCGAGTTGATCCTGGACCGGGCCCGGGGTCCGGTGGTCGGAATCACCGGAACCGCCGGGAAAACCAGCACCGCACGTGCTCTCGCCGATCTGCTGGGGCACTCGGGCGTTCCCCATGCCATATCCCACTCCGCGCGGTCATCGAACGCGTGGCCGGATCACTCCCTCGCGCACGGCACACCCGATGGGGCGGTACTGATCGCTGAGCTCACATCGACCCACCTCTGCCACATGCGCCACGTCCATCCGGATGTCGCCGTCATCACCACCATCCGTCCGGACCATGCGGAACTTCATGGGGGACTCGCCCGCTATGTGGATGCCAAGCGCCGCATCGTCGCCGAACTCACCGATGAGGACTCCGTCGTCCTCCCCTCTGACGATCCGGAGACCCTCCGTCAGCTCGGACCCGTCACGGCACGGAGATGGTCGTTTGGATCCACTGATCCAAACGAGCGAGGAGCATTCGCCACGGACCGTGAACTGGTGTTGCGCGACGATGACGGATGCCTCGTCGCCACGATGCCCACCCCCCGGGGGCCTGCACGCCGGTCCATCGCCGCCGCTGCGTCAACGGCCCTGGCCCTTGGGGTCGGACGATCTCAGGTCGCGGAAGCCCTGGAACATGTGCGGCCCGTGCCCCATCGACTCAACACCGTTGTCACCGCTGACGGTCCCACGCTCATCGACGACACCATGGCGGCCACGCCCATGAAGGCCCTCACGGGGATCCGGGCGGTCGCCGCGCGCCGGCCGGTCATCATCGTGGGCGGGGATGACGCCCCCGGGGAGGAGCGCGTGCACCACACGAGGGAGGAAGAGTCTGTGCTTGCGGACGCCGTGCGCGCGGCACGGTCGCATGCGACGGCCCTTCTGGCCTTCGGCCCCGCCGCGGCGCGCGTCGAGCGGTACGTCACCGTGGACGCGGTGCTGCCGGACATCGTCACCGCGCTTCAGGCTGGACTGGCGGCTGCGGGCCGTGACGGGGTGGTGCTTGTGTCGCCCATGTTCCCCATGCGCCCCGAGGAACGCATGATGGTGGCGGAGGCGGGCCGCTAGCCAGGCGACAGGCGGGTGCGGCCCGGCTGCCGCAGCCGCAGCATCTGGCCACCCTGCTCGCGGTACTGACCCACCCACGCGAGAGGCGGGGAGTACGAGTGCACGGACACCGCCGGCTCACCCTCGAGATGCTCCACACGGTGGATGTAGCCGAATGGCCCCTCCTGAGCTTCCCCCGGGCGGAGCACGTGGGATGTGTCGTCCCCGTGGACGTGCATGTGGTGCTCCCGGATGGCCCCCTCGGCGACGCACAGTCCGACCTCCGAGATGTCGTGGTCGTGGAAACCGGTCTCCTGCCCCGGTAGCCACGAGAGCACCCAGATGTCGACGAAGTCGTTCTCGAACACCAGCCGGTAGTCGCGATAGTCCTCGCATACCGCCACGTAATCGCGCCACGCGCCGCTCTCGACGATGCGCCCGCTCAGCCGGGCCAGATCGGGTGCATGCAGTTGGTGATCGATATCGGCGAGGAATGCCAGCGCGCCCGGCAGTTCGGGGAAGGGCCAGCGGGGCTCGGGCGTGGGCCAAGGGGGACGGCGGCGGGAGAGAGTGCTCACGACGGACTCCAGATACGAGCGGCGATTCCCTGACGATACGCGGCGCTGCGGCGCTCTGAGTGAGGGACGGTTGGGGTAATGGTCCCGGATGTGATCCGCGCTACTTTTCCGCCGTGCCTCGCCCCCTCGTCACCAACCTTGTTGTGCCCTTCGCCACGCGGCTCGCAGACGATGGACTCGTCCATGTCCGGGTATGGGATACCGAGCCCCGGCCCGTTGTGATGGTGGCGGAAATGGATTGGGCGGTGATGGTGGCGGACCGCTCCGACGCCTACTTCGGGCCGGGCATCTACACCTATCCCGGATACGCCCTCGATGCCGCGCTCGCCGCGTGCACCGTTCCGCTGACCGAGCCCATCGTGATCGTCCGGCTGCCCGACCCCCCGGGCGAGCGTCATCTGCGGGTGATCGATCCTGACGATCCCGAGGGATGGGAGCCCATATCGCGTGATGCGATCTCGGCCCTCCTCGGGGGAGGCGACCCCGGGGGCCCGCCGCCCGGGGCCTATGTGCGGCGCGTGGTGGACGCGTGGGTGCGGGATGGAGCCCTACCCGGCTGAGCCGCCCCCGCGGATTGCCCGGACCGCTGCCGCGTCGGCCTCCTCGATCTCCCGCGCGGCGACGACGACCTCCTCCACATCAGCGGCGGGGACGACGATGAGGCCGGCCTCATCGACGTAGACCCAATCGCCGGACTGCACCGTGACGCCCCCGAAACACACGATGCCGCCGGTCTCCAGCACCTGCAGGTGGTCGCCGCTCGCACGCGGGGTCTCCCCGAGCGCCCAGACATCCATCGTAAAGGCAGCAGCCTCCGCGCGATCACGAATGGCACCCCACGCCACAACGCCCGCCGCACCCATCTCCGCGAGAGCCGCCAGCTTCTTGCCTCCCGCAACGGCCTCTTCCGGTGCGTCGGGTGCCGCGAGCAGGATCACCGCTCCGTCGGGCGCATCGGCGAGCGCATGGCGCGCGGCAGATTCGAGGCCGTGGTCGGGCATGTCATCACGACGCGGGCCGAAACGGATTGTCGCCGCAGGACCGAAGGTGACCTGACCGGGACGTGCAGGCACGAGGCCGATCGCGTGACTCCGGTGATGATGAACGCGCGACATTGCGTCGCAGAGGGAGGCACTCGTCACGCCGGACCGTGGATCGTGCTCAGCGTCTGTGTGCATCTGTCCCCCCGTGGGCAGTATGCGAGGATGCGCGCCGGACCGACCCAGGAGCCCCATGGACCCCGAGACACACATCCTTCTCATGTACGAGTACGTCGAGGACATCCTCGAGCAGCGGGGACCCTACCGGGAGGCCCATCTGGCCAATCTCCAGCGCCTCCGTGATGAGGGGCGCGTGGTGATGGCCGGGGCCACAGGGGACCCCGTGACGGGCGCGGTGATCGTGTTCGCCCCGTGCGACCCCGCCGAGGTGGGCGAGTACGTGCTGCGTGATCCGTATTACGTGGCGGGGCTCGTCACGGATTGGCGTGCAGTCCCCTGGAGCATCGTGGTCTAGGGACCGGTTGCCGGGCCAAGCCGGTCGCCGTATGCCTGGCGGTACACCCCCCAGGCATCCACGACGTCGGTCACGTACGTGCTGGTCTCCGGGAACGGGATGTCATCGGGTATGCGGAACTCGGTGCCGCGTGCCAGCGCCGCCGCCTTCCAGCGGCGCAGGTTCTCGGGACCGGCGTTGTAGGCGGCGAGGGCCTGGGGCACGGAATTTCCGTGCCGGTCCAGCAGGTACCTGAGGTACCACGTGCCGTAGCTCACGTTGACATTCGGGTCCCGTATGTCGCCCGGGCTCCCGGAAGGCGGATTCGCCTGGGACGCGATGAATCGCGCGGTCGAGGGAAGCACCTGCATGAGCCCTTCCGCCCCCCTGCTCGAGCGGGCGGTCGGGTCGAAGTCGCTCTCGCGCCAGACCATGGCGGCCACGAGGGCCGGATCGAGTCCGTATCGGCGCGCATCGCGGTTGATTGCGTCCTCGTACGCCAACGGGTACCACAGGCGCGCGTACCACCCGGGCTGTGACTGATGCACCGCAAGGCCGAGTGCCACTGCCGCCCCTGCGATCACAAGCATCGCAAGGGCACGTCGACCGCGCGCGCCGCGTCGCCTACGACGCCCCATGGGCCGCCCGCCTGGCGTACCGCGACATGACGTCATCCACCCAGGCCTGCAGGTTCGCGAGCGACCCGTCATTCACGTACGCCTCGTCCGCGGCCGCTACCTTCGCCGCCTCGTCCATCTGATGGGCACGGCGCTGGTCAAACATCTGGCCCCGCTGCTCGACGCGCGCCCGTCGCACCGGCTCGGATGCCGTCACCACGAGGACCGCATCGAACGTGTCCTCAAGCCCGACCTCGAAGAGGAGGGGCACTTCGCACACCAGGAGAGCCGGGGGCGGCGTGCGTGAGCGCTGCTCATCGATCCAGGCCTGCCGGGCCGCCCCGATGCGCGGGTGCAGGAGGCCCTCGAGAAACGTCATGCCCCCCGGATCCCCGAATGCGCGTGGCGCGAGGAGAGCCCGATCCACACGCCCCGATGCATCCAGGACGTCGTCTCCGAAACGCGCGCGCACCGCTTTGGCGATTGCGGGGTCGTCGTAGAGCCGATGCACCACCGCGTCGGCGGAGAGAACGGCCGCACCACGGCGGTCAAATGCCGCGAGGGCGGCGGACTTGCCCGAGCCGATCCCCCCGGTCAGGCCGAGGCAGGGCGGCTCGGGCATTCCGGACGTCGCCCTACTGCTGCACTTCGTCGGCGTCGACGAGACCGGCCGTGGCATCGGCCTCGTCGGCGGGCGTTCCCTCATCCTGCAGCTCATGCTCGACGGTGGCCTCGTCGAACGAGCCCTCCTCCGCCTCGGGAGCCGGGGTGACGCGCTTGAGCGAGAGAGACAGGCGACGGCGATCGGCGTCGATCTCGATGATGCGCACCTCGAGCTCATCGCCCTGATTCACAACCTCACGCGGGTTCTCCACATGGTGGTCGGCCAGCTCGGAGATGTGGACGAGCCCCTCGACCCCGGCGTGGATCTCGACGAAGGCGCCGAACGTGACCACCTTGGTCACCTTGCCCGGAACGATGTCGTTGATCTGATACGTCTCGATGACGCTCTGCCACGGGTCGGCCTGCGTCTGCTTCAGGCCGAGGGAGATGCGCTGGCGCTCGCGGTCGATGTCAAGCACCTTGACGTCGACCTTCTCGCCGACGTTGAGGACCTCGGAGGGGTGGTTGACGTGGCTCCAGGAGAGCTCGGAGATGTGGATGAGGCCGTCGATCCCGTCGAGGTCGACGAACGCGCCGAAGTCGACGATGTTCGAGATGGTGCCCTCCACGACCTTGCCGGGCTCCAGATCATCGAGAATGCGCTGACGCACCTCACGGCGCTCGTGCTCGAGCACGGCCCGGCGGCTGAGCACCACGTTGTTGCGGCTGCGGTTGAGCTCGATGACCTTGCACTCGAGCTTCTGGCCCATGAACTCATCGAGGTCCTGCACACGGCGGATGTCGACAAGCGAGGCCGGAAGGAACCCACGCACGCCCAGATCGAGGATGAGGCCGCCCTTGACGACCTCGATGACGGTGCCCTCCACCGTCTCGCCTGCAGTCGAGGCGGCCTCAATGCGCTTCCAGGCCTTCTCGAAGCGGGCACGTTTCTTCGAGAGGATGAGGCGGCCGTCCTGGTCCTCCTTCTGCATGACCAGGGCGTCGATCATCTCGCCGAGCTGGACCTCGTCCTGCACGTTCACCGACTTGCGGATGGAGAGCTCGTTGAGGGGGATGACGCCCTCGCTCTTGAATCCGATGTCGACGAGCACCTCGTCCTTGTCGATCCGGACCACGCGACCGCTCACGACATCGCCCTCGCTGAAGATGGGGATGGTGATGTCGTAGTTCGGTACCTGCTGGCCGTCGACCTCGATGTACTCCGGCCCGTCGAGGGTGAAGATCGGGGTATCGAGATCGATGATCGTGACGTCTTCTGTGGTGCTCATGTCGGTGGATTGTCCTTGATGGTGGGGCGCCCGGGCACGCGTGGCCGCCCCGTCGGCGTGATGGAAACGGGCATCTTAGGCGAAATCAGGCGTCGCGCAGCACACGGCGTGCCCACGTGAGGCGCACGAGGTGGCGGGCCCCGTCGACATCATCAGCGCAGGCCATCTCCCTCAGCACGGCGAATGCCGCGTCGATCACCGCCTCGCGCGCATCGGGATCCACCTCGAGCACCTTGTACGGGTCGAGCCCGGGCTCGGGCGGAGGGGGGTCCCAGGTCACGACTTGGCGCTGAGCCACGTGGTCCCGACCCCGACATCAACCTCCAGAGGAGGGTCGAGGGAGTAGGCCCCTTCCATGGCATCCACGATGAGAGACCGCACGTCGTCCACGGCCGGCGGCGGGCATTCGACGAGGAGCTCATCGTGGATCTGCAGCACGAGCCGAGCGCCGGTTGCGGATTCGGCGATCGCACGATGGGCACGGATCATCGCGATCTTGATGATGTCGGCGGCCGAGCCCTGG
>JBIIQA010000050.1:0-9572 GCA_044342355.1 Miltoncostaeaceae bacterium
CCTCATCGGATTCGCCGTGGCATCCGCGCTCGGCGGCATCGCACAGGACTTCACGGTGCTTGTCACCGCCCGCGCGCTGCAGGGCCTCTTCGGCGCCCTGCTGGCCCCCGCCGCCCTGTCCCTCCTCACCACCACCTTCACCGACGCGAAGGAGCGCGGCAAGGCCTTCGGCATCTACGGCGCCATCGCAGGTGGTGGTGGCGCGCTGGGCCTTCTCCTCGGCGGCGTGCTCACCGAGTACCTCTCCTGGCGCTGGTGCCTCTGGGTGAACCTCATCCTTGCCATCCCCGCCGCGATCGGGGCCGTCGTGCTGCTCGTGCACCAAGGGCGCGGCACCGCGCACCTCGACATACCGGGAACGATCACGTCCGTGCTCGGCCTGCTCGCCCTCGTATACGGCTTCTCGCGCGCCGAGACCGATGGCTGGACCTCGCCTGTCACCATCTCCTTGCTGATCGTGGCCGTGCTGCTGCTCGCGCTCTTCGTGATCATCGAGACCCGCACGAAGGAGCCCCTGCTCCCCATGCGCGTGCTGCTGGATCGCAACCGCGGAGGCTCATACGTGGGGCTCACCCTCGCGTCGGCGGCGCTCTTCGGGGTGTTTCTCTTCCTCACGTACTACCTGCAGGCGACCCTGGGCTTCTCGCCCATCATGACCGGCCTGGCGTTCCTCCCCATGATCCTCGCGATCATGGTCACCGCAACGACGTCGACGGCACTCATCCTCCCCCGCCTCGGCCCGCGGTTCCCGATCACCCTCGGCATGGTGCTCGGCACCATCGGGCTCCTGCTCCTCACCCAGATCGGGGTGGACACCGCGTACGCGACTCACGTGCTCCCCGGGCTCATCGTCACCGGCCTCGGCCTCGGGCTCGTCTTCGCCGTCTCGTTCGAGGTCGGCACCATGGGCGTGCGAACCGATGACTCCGGAGTTGCCTCCGCAATGGTGAACACCACGCAGCAGGTGGGGGGCTCCATCGGCACCGCGCTCCTCAGCACCCTCTTCGCGAGCGCCGTCGCGGCCTTCGCGGTGGGCAGCACGGACCCCGAGTCACCCGCCACTCAGGCGGCGGCCCAGGTAGCGGGCTACACCACGGCCTTCTGGTGGTCGGCCGGCATCTTCGCCGCCGCCGCCATCATCTGCGGCCTGCTTCTCACGAAGGATGCGCCGGACCACGACCCCGCCGTCCCGCGGGTCGCCGCCTAGCGCCGGCCAGCGCCAGTCATGGCTGCGCGGGGGTGCCGAGCAGGCCGCCGATCGCCACCTGCGCCTTTCCCGCGCCCTTGGCCTCGTAGAGCAGGACGTCGGCGGCTTCGTAGGCGTCTTCCCAGGTCACATCTCCCCAGCCCACAGCCACGGCACCGGCCGACGCCGATAGAGGAGCAGAGAGGCCCGGGGGGTCGATCTGCGCAACCTCCGCGATCAACCGCTCCCCGGCCGAGCGCATGATGTCGTGAGTACCCGAGCCGAGCACCACCACGAACTCGTCACCGCCCAGGCGCGCCACGAAGTCGTCGTCCCGCACCGCCTCCTGAAGGGCGAATGCAGTGGCGATGAGCACATCGTCCCCCACCGCGTGCCCGAACCGGTCATTGACGCCCTTGAAGTCGTCGATGTCCAGAATCATGATGCCGAACGGGCGGGTTGCCCCGTCAATCCGCGAGAGGCGCCTCTTCACCGCCTGGAGCAGGGCTGCACGATTCGGCAGGCCTGTGAGGTCGTCGCGCAGGGCTCGCGACGTCAGGTCCTGCCGCAGCGCCAGCTGGGCGAGGGCGCCGGCCACGCGCTCAAGATCCTCGGCGAGATGGGCGGCCTGCGCTGCGGTATCACCCGCCGGCATCTCCCGCACACGCGTCACAAGAAGGCCGTACTCATCATTCACGGTTGCGAGGGGTGTGCAGATGGTGACGGCGTCCGTGGGGTCGGCATGGGCGCACGCGCCAAGCCGAAGCCCCGGCATGCTCAGGTGTGTCCGGCCGCTCTGCAGGGCCACGCAGTCCTCGCGTGAAATCTGGGCGTCGGGTTTCCCAAGGGCATCGAAGTGCAGGTTGCGCACGAGGGCCGGGTCCTCCGGGTCCTCGAGGAGGACGATGGCCTGCATGTCCGGGGAAAGCTCGGCGACGAGATCGCGAAGGGTATCGGCAGCGTCGGCCGTGGCCGGGGCCGCGATAATCCGGCTAACCGCCGTCGCGATCGCGGCGTGCTCCCGCTCACGGCGCATCAGGTCCTCAACGGCGCCGCCGAGATCCGCGGCCGTCGCGATGGCCGCGGCCGCTCGCCGCTCTGTGATGTCGCGGGTGATCATCAGGCCCACCACGGACAGCACCGGCCGCAGGTGCTCTTCGAGGGACGGGCTGTACCCGCCGGGGCAATTCGCGAGCCCCAGCATGCCGATCAGCGTTTCACCGTCCTTCAGGGGAAGGCCGATGTAGCCCGTGAGCGGAGGATGCCCGGGGGGCAGCCCGCAACGTCGTGGATCCCGTGCCGGGTCTTCGCTCACCACGACGTCACCCGTTGCAAGAGTGACGCCGAACAGGGAGTCGAGATTGCGGAACTCCAGGCCAGCCACCGCGTATTCGTCGAACAACCGCCGCGACCACTCGTTCCAGGCAATGTCCGTGATCGCCAGCGTCTGCAGGAACGGCCGATTGTCCGGATCCCTGTCGACACGCCCGAGGAAACCAAATTCACTGCCTGACAGGGCGATGAGGTTGCGGAGCGCCGCGGCCCACCACGATCGATCGGCGCCATGACGGATGTACAGATCCTGCAGATCCGTCTGCACCCGGAGGACCCTGAGCAGCCAGTCACGCTCATCTTCTGCAGTACGCCCCGGACCGCCGGGATAGACATTCCCGCCCATCATCCCGTGAATCTCCCTGTCAACCGGTCGTTCCCATCAATAGTGCCCTGCCTGATGACCAGCAGGACCCTCACTAACCTGACAATTCCGCCAGAGCGCGGACATCGTTCCGGTTACTCATCAACCCCGACCGCCCGGGCGATGGCAAGGAACGCTGGGCGATCCGCGAGCAAGCGGATGAGGTGCACGTGACGCAGGCCGAAAGGCTTGACGCCGCAGCGTCAGCGACCTGGCACAGCATGACGGACGGCGACCTCCGGGCGCAGGACATCTGGCTCCGAAACCGCTCGCGCTACGCGATGCTTCCGGGGCGTGATGTGCGTGATGCGGGGACGCCCCTCGTGAGCGGGCCGGTCAGCATCAACGTGGTGCCGCAGCGGGAGGCGCGAGCGGGGGCATAGGTGGTTCAGCATGAGGACGTACCGACCCTGCCTGCCCCGGACGCCTACCCCGAGCCACCTTTCGCCTGACGCCGCCCGGGGGTGGGGAGAGGCGGTGTCGCGGGAGTGGCGACAGGGGTGCGGCCGTGGGTTCCCTGCTGTGCGCACCCACCATCCGCGATCCCGCTCCCGCGGGCCGGTAACGTCCGGGGTGCAGCGCCTCCCCCAGCAAGGACTCCCCATCCGCCTTCGCGCCACCGCCATCCTCGCCTCCGTCGCCGCGGCGACGTCGATCGTTCTCCTTGGAGGATGCGGAGGCAACGCGTCTGAGGCCACCACATCCACGGCGACTTCCACGACCGCCGCACGCCAGGCGGGGGCAGCGGGAAACCGGCCGCCGTGCTATCCGATGTGCCGGGGCGCGGAACTCATGCACGCGAACCTCTCCAACGCGGACCTCACCCGCGCGAACCTCTCCATAGCGGACCTCACCCGTGCGAACCTCTCGGGCGCGAGCCTCTCCGGGGCAAACCTCTTGGCCGCGAACCTCTCCGACGCGAACCTCACCGGCGCGCTCCTCAGACTCGCGGACCTCTCCGGCGCGAACCTCAAGGGTGCGGACCTCACCGACGCGAACCTCTCCGGCGCGAAAGTTGACCGTGTGGTGTGGAGCAACACCACCTGCCCCAACGGCACGGTGACCAACACCGGCTGCCGCACCTGAGCGATGAACCCCGAGCGCCTGGCGGAGCCGAGCGCGGTCGCGATGAGCCACTCTGGCTTCTACGTGCGCTGAAGTCGCAGGCGCGTGGTGGCCCCGTGCTGTCCAGCACCAGCCCAACGATGTCCAGGAACGACGAAAGGCCCGCAGATGCGAGCCTTTCGGTCTGAAGTGGAGGATACCGGGATCGAACCGGTGACCTCTACGCTGCCAGCGTAGCGCTCTCCCAGCTGAGCTAATCCCCCGGGATGCGGGCGGGAGTATAGACAGCCCGCGCGCTAGGCGGGAGCGGCCGCGGCCTCCGGCGCACCCTGTGGCCCGTCACCCGCGAAGTGCTGCTGCGGAGCCTCACGCCAGAGGCGATCCAGGCGGTAGAACTCCCTCGCCTCCGGTGTGAACACGTGCACCACGATGTCGAGGGCATCGACCAGGATCCAGTCGCCCTCCTTCTCGCCCTCCACGCGGCGCGGGGTGACGCCGTGGTCCTTTTTGAGCCGGTGACGCAACTCCTCGGCGATCGACTTCGTCTGCCGGGGTGTCCTTCCCGTGCAGATCACCAGAAAGTCGGTGTAGTCCACCAGTCCGCGCATATCGAGCAGCATGATGTCCTCCGCCTTCTTGTCGTAGGCGATGGCTGCGGCGCCGAGCGCGAGTTCCTGGGTGTCCGAGGGTGCTCCCCTGTCGATCGGGTGGTTGAGGTGAGGCTACTCGCGCCCACGCCCCCCATCAAGACGACGGACCCGCCTCGAGCATGTCGGCGACGGAATCCGGCACGAGGTCGCGCACTCCCTCGCCCCGGGAGAGGCGCGCCCGGACCATCGTGGATGAGACCGGGACCTCCGGCATCTCGACAACATCCACATGGCCCCGGACGACGGTGCCCCCGATGTCGCCTGCCCGCGGGTCTGCCGCGCCCGGGCGCCGGGCAACCGCGAGGCGGGCCAGCTGCACGATGCGGTCCGGCCGGTTCCACTCACCGAACCCCGCGAGCTGATCGGCGCCGAGGATGAACCAGAGCGCGGCATCGGGATGCTGGGCGGCCATGGCCTCCATCGTGTCCGCGGTGTACGAGGGACCCGTGCGGTCGATCTCGATGCGGGAGGCCTCGAGATCAGAGTCGGCAGCCACCGCGGCCTGCACCATCGCGAAGCGGCGCTCAGCCGACATCGCCGGCCCATCCGGCTTGTGCGGCGGGGTTCCAACCGGCACCAGCACCACGTGGTCGAGCCCCAGCTGGCGCGCCGCATGACGGGCAAGGGCGATGTGACCATCGTGCGGGGGGTCGAAGCTCCCGCCCATCACGCCGATCCTCATGGATTCAGCGGATCTGGCCGGTGCCCGTGACGAGGTACTTCACGGTGGTGAGGTCGGCAAGGCCGATGGGTCCACGGGCGTGCAGCTTCTGGGTCGATATTCCGATCTCCGCACCCATGCCGAACTCGCCGCCGTCGGTGAACCGGGTGGATGCATTCACGTAGACGACCGCGGAGTCGATGCCCTGCTGGAATTCCTGCGCTGCCGCGAGCGACCGCGTGACGATGGCCTCGCTGTGACCGGACCCGAACCGGTTCACGTGCGCCACGGCATCGTCCACCGATCCCACGATCCCGACCGAGATGATGAGATCGAGGAACTCGGTGGCGAAGTCCTCGTCGGTCGCGACGCGGATGTCATCCGCGAAGCCGTCGAGGTGGCCGCGTACCTCGTCGGACACCCGCATCTCCACTCCCGCCTCCAGCAGCACCTCCGCCACCCGGGGCAGGAAGTCGGCCGCGACGGAACGGTGCACCAGCAGCGTCTCGCAGGCGTTGCACACGCCCGGCCGCTGCACCTTCGCATTCACCGCGATGCGCACGGCCGCATCGAGATCGGCATCGGCATCGACGTAGACGTGACAGTTACCGGACGCCGCGTAGATGACCGGCACCCGCGCATTCTGCTGCAGGTACGCCTTGAGGTCCTCGCCCCCACGCGGGATCACGAGATCCACCTGGCCCTCCGCCTGGATGAGCTCCAGCATCTCCTCGCGCTCGGCGCCGAGCATGGTCACTGCCCCGGGGGGAACGCCGGCTCCCGTGAGGGCCGCCACCATCACCTCGCCGAGCACCCGGTTGGACCGCTCCGCGACGCGGCTGCCCCGCAGCACGATTGCATTTCCGCTCTTGAGCGCCAGCGCGGCAGCATCGGTGGTGACATTCGGTCGCCCCTCGTAGATGACCCCGATCACACCGAGCGGAACGCGGGTCTCCACGATCTCGAGGCCGTTGGGCACACGCCATCCACCCGTGATGACACCGACCGGATCCGGCAGGGCCGCCACCGCCCGCACCGCCGCTGCCATTGCCTCAAGCCGTGAATCGTCGAGGCTGAGGCGGTCCACCGTGGCGGCGGGTGCCCCCGCCGCGCGCGCGTCGCGCACGTCGTCGGCATTCATCGCGAGAATCTCCGGTGCATTCACCACGAGTGCCCGTGCCACCGCCTCGAGCGCGAGCGACTTGTCACCGGGCGTCATGCGCGCGAGCAGACGACCTGCCGCGCGGGCGTCCCCGAGGCGCTCGTCGAGGGATGCGTGAGTGGTGCTCATACCGGAGCTACGCTAGCGCACCGCAGGCGCGAACCGGTCGCGGTGGATGACCTCGGTCGACCCCCCCTGGAGCAGGCCGAGGGCATCCTCCGAGCGCAGGCCGCGCACGGCCCGGATCTCATCCGCCGAGAGGTCGGCAATGCCCTTCCCCACCTCGCGCCCATCCGGACCCACCACGAGGACGGCCTCCCCGGCCGGGAACACGCCAACGCACTCCACCACGCCCACCGGGAGCAAGGAGGTGCCCTGCTCCACCAGCGCACGCACCGCGCCGGCGTCCACCACCACGCGTCCCTGCGCCGGCTTCGCGTGACGCAGCCACATCTTGAAGGCGCCCTCGGACCGCCCGGACGGCGCGAAGCGGGTTCCCACAGGGCCACCCGCGACAGCCGCCGCGATCACCCCATCGTCCTCACCGCTGGCGATGACGCAGGTAACCCCACAGCCGGTGGCCATCGCCGCGGAGGCGAGTTTGCTCGCGATGCCGCCGCGGCCGCGCCCCGAGCCCGCGAGGTCGGCCAGCTGCACGTCGTCGGGCGCAGTACCTGCGGCAACCGTGCCGATGCGCACGGGACCATCCGGACCCGGGCCGTAGAGCCCATCACGGTCGGTCAGCAGCAGCAGGAGGTGGGCACGCAGGAGGATGGCCACCTGCGCCGCCAGCACATCGTTGTCGCCGAACGTCAGCTCGTCGGTCGCCGTCGTGTCGTTCTCGTTGATCACCGGGACCGCCTCGAACGCGAGCAACCGCTCAAGGGTATTCCGGGCATTCAGGTACGAGGCGCGGCGCTCAAGGTCAGCCGACGTCAACAACACCTGTCCCGGCACCACCCCGTGACGCCCGAACTCGCTGATGTACCGCGCGAACAACTCCCCCTGGCCCACGGCCGATGCCGCCTGCAGGTCGGGCAGGGCGTCCGGGCGCTCATCGAAGCCCAGGGTGCCGAGCCCACAGGCGATTGCCCCACTGCTTACGAGCACCGGGCACAGGCCGCGCGTGCGCAGTGCGGCGATGTCGGCGACGCGTCGCGCGAGCACGTCCTCGCGCAGGGCGCCGGTGCCATCCACGAGGGTGGATGAGCCCATCTTGATGACGACGACCTCGCTCATGACAGCCAGCGGATCAGTTCGTCGCGCAGCGTGGCGATGCCCTCCCCCGTCTCGGCGGACGTCGCGATGTCAGCCTCGGGCGGGGCGGGTGCGAGATCGCATCGTGTTGCCACCACAACTTCCCGGGCACCATCGGGCATGACGCCGGCAACACCTGCGCGCACGCGGGCGAGACGCTGGGCGGGATCCTCCGGGTCAGCGGAGTCCAGGCAATGCAGCACCACGGTCGCGAGCTCGAGCTGACCGAGCGCCGCGCCGCTGCGCTCGGTGCCGTCGGCGGCGAGCCCCGGCAAGTCGGCCACGAGATGGATAACCCCGAACTCATCTTCGAGGGGACCGAACGCAGGTTCATTCGTGGTGTGCGGATAGGGGGCGACGGTGGCGCTTGCGCCCGTGATGGCGTTGAGGAGCGCGGTCTTGCCCGAGTTCGGCAGCCCGATGATGGCCACCGCCACCGGGAGCCTCATCTCGAGGACGACCCAGGCCTCCTCGCCATCCTCGCCCGGCACCGTCACCCTCGGGGCCCGGTGGGTTGATGAGCGGAAGGCCCGGTTGCCCACCCCACCCGTGCCGCCACGGGCCACCGATACGCTCTCCCCCGGGTGCGCGAGCATGGCCAGCTCATGACCGTCGCGCAGCACCCGTGTGCCCGGGGGCACGTGGACCTCAAGGGCATCCCCGCTCCGGCCGTGGCGATTACGGCCCTCGCCATCACCACCGGCAGGTGCCTTGTGGTGCACACGCGTCCGGAACGGCGACAGGTCGGTGAGCTGCTCATCGGCGACGAGAAGCACGTCGGCGCCGCGCCCGCCGTTACCGCCGTCCGGGCCGCCCTTCGGTGAGTGCGCCTCGCGGCGGAACGAGAGGCAGCCGTGGCCCCCTCGTCCTGCTTGGACGTGGATCTGGACCCGGTCGGTGAATGACATGGGTCGCGGCGCGTACGCCGCGTCCCCGGCTTATCCGGCCGGGGCCTCCACGGGGTGCACGAAGACGCGACGACCCTTGTTGCCGTTGGTGAACTCCACCCGGCCGGTGACCGTGGCGAAGATCGTGTGGTCGCGGCCGAGACCGGCACCATTGGCGGGCTTGAACACCGTTCCGCGCTGACGCACGATGATGGATCCCGCGGGAACCACCTGACCCGAGAACACCTTCACGCCGAGGCGCTTGGAGTTGGAATCACGACCGTTGCGGCTGGAGCCGCCACCCTTCTTATGGGCCATTGCCTAACCCCCGATACCGGTGATCCGCACCCGCGAGAGTCGCGAGCGGTGTCCCATCTTGCGCTTGCTGTCCTTCTTGGCGCGATACGTGAAGACCGTGATCTTCGGGCCGAGCACATGCTCCTCGACCTCGGCAGTCACGGTACCCCCGTCGCTGATGCCGTCGGCACCACCCGTCGCCAGGACCGTGGGCGAGATGCTCTCCCCCGGATCCGCGGCGATGCGGTCGACGACGATGCGCTCACCTTCGCGCACCCTGTACTGCTTGCCTCCGAGGGCGATAACGGCATACTCAGCCACGGGCTTCTCCACTGACGATGAGGCGCCCGGCTCCGGGCGCGATCGGGGATAGTAGCGATACGCCCGGGTGGGCGCCACGTGAGGGGGGGCATGACGAGCACAGTGACCATGAAGACCCGCCTGGCCCTCGGTGCGCTGGGCATCCTCGCCGCGGTCGCGGGCAACGCTGCCGGTGCCGACCTGCGGGTGGAGGCCGGGCCCAACCCCGATTTCCTCGACCCGGCGCTCGCGCGTGAGCCCCTCGCGCTGCAGGTGATGGGCGCCACGCAGGGCGGCCTCCTCGCGTACCGCCGCGCGGGTGGCACCTCCGGGGCGCAGCTCGTTCCTGATCTCGCCGCGCGCCTGCCGGGCGTCTCGCGCGACGGGCTCACGCTCACGTTCACCCTGCGC
>JBIIQA010000051.1:0-9463 GCA_044342355.1 Miltoncostaeaceae bacterium
GTGACAGGCAGCACCGACAAGGCGCTGCGTGGTGACATCCGCGTGCTGCTCATCGGGCAGTTCCGGGAGATGGGCGACTCAAATCCCCTCGTCGGGGAATACCGCAAGCGACTCGCAAGGGCGTTCCACTGATGGAGATCCGTTCCCGCTCGGCAGCTCAGCCGTTCATCACCACCGACGGCAGCACCATCCGCTCGCTGCTCGACCTCTCGGTGGCGCCGGTGGCCAATCACAGCCTGGCCGAGGCCACACTTCCTGCAGGCGGCCGTACCGAGCGCCACCACCACGCCGTGTCGGAGGAGATGTACTACCTGCTCGCCGGCGAGGCACTCATGGAGATCGACGGTGAGGAGAAGCGCGTGACGGCGGGCGACGCCATCCTCATCCCGGTCGGCACGCGGCACCAGATCACCAATACGGGCACCGGCGACCTGACGTTCCTCTGCACATGCTCCCCCCCGTGGACGCCGGAGGACACCTACTTCGACTAGCCGGCGACGGGCTCCGGGGGGAGTCGCACGGCATCCGTGGCATCGCTCTCCGGGGGGCGGTTCCAGCTGCGAAGAGCCGGCCGCACCACGAGAAACCAGGTGAGGGCCGCGGAGATCGCCACCAGCACCAGGGCGTACACGGCGGCGTCCTCGTAGTTCGCAAGCTCCGCGGCCTGCCACACCTCGGTGGCGAGGGTGGAGAAGCCCGGTGGCGCGAGCAGCAGCGTGGCGGGGAGCTCCTTGGCGGTGGAGAGGAGTACCAGGCCCGCCCCGGCGGCGAGGCCCGGGATCATCAGCGGGATGTGCACGCCCATGAAGCGCCGTGGCCTGCTCTTGCCGAGGATGCGGGCGGCGTCATCGAGGCGCTCGGGAATCCCTGCCACCGCGGCCTGAGCCGCGCCGAGTCCGAGGGCGCCATGGTGGATGACATAGGCCAGCACCAGCAGGGGGAGCGTCTGGTAGAGCGCTCCGAACGGCCCGGGCGCCTTGACGGTGAAGAACACCAGCGCGAGCGCGGTGACGAGCCCGGGCAGGGCGAACCCGCCCACGACGGTGCCCGAGATCACCTCTCCGAGGCGCCCCGGGCGGCGCACGCTGCGGTAGGCGATGGGGAGGACGATGAGCATGGTGGCCAGCGCGGCGGCCACGCTCACCCCGGCGGTGCTCGCGAGCGGCGCGATGATGAGCGATGGGTCGGCGATGACCGACGTGGCGCCGTCGGATCCATTCACGAAACCGCGGATGGCCCAGTATCCCAGCACGGCGATGGGTGCCGCCAGCGACAATCCAACGAGGAGCGTGAGGAACCCGAGGGCCCCCGCCTTCGCACGACGGAGCGGCACGACCAGCGGCGTTGACGTGCGCACCTGGTCGCGCAGGCCGCCCCGGGATGCCCGGCGCTCGAGAGCCACGATCAGCACGGCGAGAACGCCCAGCGCAAGGCTGAGGGCGATTGAGGTGGCGGGATCGAGGAGGCGGTCGGCGTAGATGGCACGGGTCAGGGTGTCGTACCGCAGCAGCTGCACCGCACCGAAGTCGCTGATGACGTAGAGGAAAACCAGGAGCGATCCCGCTGCGATGGCCGAACGGGCCTGCGGCACCACCACCGTCATGAACACGGCGAGGGGGCGGCGGCCGAGCATGCGCCCGGACTCCTCAAGCGACGAGGGCAGCGCGCGCAGGCGCGCCATGACGGGCAGGAAGACGTAGGGGTACGTGAGGAGCGTGAGCACGGCGAATGCGCCCTGGAAACCGCTCACCTCTGGTAGCCAGGAGATGCCGAGCATCTCCTCCACGAGGCCACCGGGCGCGAATGCGGCGATCAGCGCGACCGCGCCGACGAAGGACGGGATGACGAGGGGCAGGCAGAGGAGGAGCGCCCATATCCGCCTGCCGCGCAGGTCGGTCCGCGCCACGAGCCAGGCCGATGTCGTGCCGAGGACGGCGGACGCCGCTGCGACAGCGGTTCCCAGGCCGAGGCTGCGCAGCAGCGGCCCCAGGAGGCGGTCGTCGGACACGGCCTCCCACAGCCCGCCGAGGTCCTGCGCGTTCCTCACCAGCAGGTACGCGAAGGGAAGGGCGAACGGAATGGCGAGGGCCACCGCGATCGCGGTGGCCCCCATTCCGCCCAGCCGGCCGCCGCGCGGGCGCCCGGAGCTCACGGGATCACTACTTCGCGAGCCCGCTCTCCTTGATCTGGTCCGAGAGGGCCTTGAGGTCGGTGACCCCGGTCAGGTCGTAGCTCGGGTAATCCGACTCGGTGAGCGAGGGGGTGCCCTCCTCAAGCGCCACGCCCTCGACCACCGGGTACTCGCCCTCGCCCTCGACGATGAGCGTCTGGCCCTCGTCGGAGAGGAGGAAGTCGATGAGCGCGATCGCCTGGGCGTTGTCCTTCGCCGGGGCCGGCACGGAGGCCGTGGCCACCAGGAAGAGGCTGCCCGGGTCATCACCGGGGAAGCGGTGTGCCGCGATGGGCGTGGCCGGGTCCTCGGCCAGGGTCTCGGTGACGTAGTAGTGGTTCACGAGGCCCATGGGCACCTCGCCGCGGGCAACCGCCTCGACGATGGCCCCGTTCTTCGCGTAGGCCTTGGCCCCGTTGTCCGCCATGCCCTTCAGCCATGCGCTGGCCTGCTCGGGGCCCACCAGCTGGTTGAGGCCGGCGACGAAGTCCTGGAACGATGCGTTGCTCGGGGCGACGCCGACCTTCCCCTTGTACTGGTCCTTGGTGAGGTCCACGACGGACGCCGGCAGCTCAGACGTCTTCACGAGCTCGGTGTTGTAGACGAGGATGCGCTGACGCCCGGCGATGCCGACCCAGCTGCCGTCCTTGGCGCGCAGCTTCGCGGGCACCCGGTTGAGGGTTTCATCGGGCAGCTGGCTCAGCAGGCTCTTCTGGTCGAGGTATGACTGCGAGCCCGGGCTCTGGGAGATGAATACCTGGGCCGGGGTCTTGTCGCCCTCCTCGCCGATGAGCAGGGCGAGGTCGGGGGAATCCCCGTATCGCACGTTGATCGCGGTGCCCGATGCCGTGGTGAACGCGTCGAAGACCGGCTTCATGTACTCCTCTTCGCGTCCTGAGTACACGACGAGGGATGAGCCGTCTGCCGACGCGGCCCCGGAGGTGGCGGTGGTGTCCGACGATCCGCCGCACGCCGACAGCACGAGGGCCGAGGCGAGTGCGGCTGCTGCTGCGCCGACGGCGGCGCGGAAACGGAAGCTCATGGTTCTCCTGGACGAGTCGCGGACGTGCAAGCGCTGCGACTCTATAGGTAATGACCATTGGATAAAAGCACCGGGAGGATCAGCCCGGGGCCACCGCTTCGCGTGCCTCCCGGGGATCGAAGGCCACCGATGGCTCTCCCACGTACGTCAGCCCGATGCGGTCGCCGGCCTCGTAGGGCGGCCGCCCCATCACCCGGCACCGCACGGGGCACCCGCGACTGCTGGTGACGATGACCGCATCGTGGCCGTAGTACTCGATGCGTTCGACGATGGCGTCATCGCCCTGGCACGCCGCGAGGCATTCGGGCCTGATGACCACCTCGACGGTGCCGTGGGCCGGTCGTGCCAGCGGTACGTCACCCACGGGCGTGTGCGCCACATCGCCATCGGCGCGGGCGGGAAGAAGGTTGGCGTCGCCCACGAAGGTGGCGACGGCCCTGCTGGCCGGACGCTCGTAGAGGTCGGCGGGCGTCCCGATCTGGGCGATGCGGCCCTCGAGCATCAGCGCGACCTGATCGCCGATGAGGAACGCCTCCTCCTGGTCGTGCGTGACAAACACGGCTGTGGCGCCCGCCGCGGCAAGGAGCCGTCGCACTTCACCGCGCAGTTCGGCGCGAAGGGGGGCATCGAGCGCGGAGAAGGGCTCGTCGAGGAGGATGAGCGAGGGTTCTGCCGCCAGTGCTCGGGCCAGCGAGACACGCTGCTGCTGTCCACCGGACAGAGTCGATGGCATGCGATCGGTGGTTCCGGTGAGGCCCACAAGCGCGAGCGCGCGTTCCACCCGCGCGCCTCCTCGCTCGGCGCGCGGTAGGCCGTAGCCCACGTTGCCGCCCACCGTCCGGTTGGGGAAGAGGGCGGATTCCTGAAAGACCATGCCGATGCGCCGGCGCTCGGGCGGGGTGAACGCGCGGTCGTCGGAGACCACGTTCACACCCACGCGGATCTCACCGGCGTCCGGCCGGTCGAGGCCGGCGATGCAGCGGAGGAGTGTGGTCTTCCCGCAGCCCGACGGGCCGAGCAGGGCCAGCACCGTGCCGGCAGGCACGTCGAGGTCGATGCCGCGCAGCACCGGCTTGCCGCCGAGCACCCGCTCCACCCCGCGGGCGGAGAGCGCGGCGCCCCGGGGATCGCTCCTGCCGGGGACGGCGGGACACATCTCAATATGGGGTGAACGGTTTTCCATCACGCCCATGGAACGCTAGCGTCAAACTGCGTGTATGGGCAATGACCATCGCCCAAATAGGGATTTCGGTCACCCGCTACGGTGCCCGGTCGACAGGGAGGCCTGATGGCGACAATTGGTGGCGGCGAGACGGCGGCGGTTCGGGCTGAGGGCCTTGGCCGTCGCTACGGGACGGGCGAGGCGGCGATCAACGCGCTCCGTGACGTGACCATCGACTTCCCCCGCGGTCAGTTCTCTGCGGTGATGGGTCCCTCCGGGTCCGGGAAGTCCACCCTGCTGCACTGCCTCGCCGGGCTCGATCACCCCACGTCCGGGACGGTCGAGATCGACGGCACCCCGCTTGCCAACCTCTCCGACCGTGAGCTCACGGTGCTGCGGCGCTCCGCCATCGGCTTCATCTTCCAGTCGTTCAACCTGCTGCCCATGCTGTCGGCATTCGACAATGTGGAGCTGCCGCTGCGCATCGCCGGCAATCGCGACGGTGCCGACCGCGTGCGCGCCGTTCTCGAGGACGTCGGGCTGGCTGACCGCGCCGGACACCGTCCGTCCGAGCTCTCCGGGGGGCAGCAGCAGCGGGTGGCCATCGCCCGTGCGCTGGTGGCCGAGCCGACGGTGATCTTCGCCGACGAGCCCACGGGCAACCTCGACTCGGCGAGTGGCCATGAGATCCTCGAACTTCTCCGTCGCGCCGTGGATGAATCGGGCCGCACGGTGGTGATGGTCACCCATGATCCGCGCGCCGCCACCATCGCCGACCGCGTCGTGCTGCTTTCCGATGGCCACGTCGTGATGGACCGTGGTGGCATGGATGCGGACGAGATCTACGACGCCGTCCGGAATCTCGACCCGGCGTGATCCGCCTCATCCTCGCCGGGCTGCGCCAGCGGAAGCTGCGGGCGGCGCTCACCGCGACCGCGATCCTCCTGGGCGTCGCGATGGTCACGGGCACCCTCGTGCTCACGAGCCAGATCACGCGCGCGTTCGACGAAATCTTCCAGGCCGCCAACTCCGGCGTCGACGTGAGGGTGACGCCCCGCACTGACTTCGAGGGTGGGTTCGGGGCCATTCCGACGCTGCCCGCATCGATGGTGGCCGATGTGGAGCGCGTGGAGGGCGTCGCATCGGCTGCGGGCGAGGTGGCTGCGCTCGGGTCGCCGGTCATCGACGGCAGGTACGTGCAATCGACCGGCGCGCCCTCATTCGTCTTCTCGCTCTCGCCCGATCCCTTCCGCGCCACCGACATCGCGACGGGTCGGTACCCATCGCGCAGCGGCGAGGTGGCGGTGAACGAGGCGCTCGCCGACAGCGAGGGCCTCGAGGTGGGTGACCGCCTGGGAATCGCCACACGCGACGGCGTGAAGCCGGTGACCCTCACCGGCACCGTCACCTTCGCCAACGTCTCATCCATCGGCGGCGCCACGATCGTGCTCGCCCCGATCGGCGACGTGCAGCGCTGGTTCAACCAAGAGGGGCGGATCAACACCATTGCGGTGGAGGCCCGGGCCGGCGTATCGCCCGATGCCCTTGCGCGGCGTATCGCCGCCACGCTTCCCGCGAAGCAGGTGGAGGTGCGTACCGGCGAGCAGGATGCCGCCGACCAGGCGCAGCAGACCACCGAGGCCATCAACACGTTCCTCCGGCCGGCACTTCTCGCGTTCGGCGTGATCGCCCTGTTCGTGGGCGCCTTCATCATCTTCAACACGTTCTCCATCACGGTGGCGCAGCGCCTGCGTGAGCTGGGACTCCTGCGCACCATCGGTGCGAGTCGCCGTCAGGTGATGGCATCGGTCGTGGGGGAGGCCTTCATCATCGGGCTCGTCGCCGGGGTGGTGGGCCTCTTCGCCGGATACGGTTTCGCGGCGCTCCTCGTCTGGGTATTCGACACCCTTCTGCCGGGCGGTATCCCCGTGGCCACGGCAGAGCTGTCGGTGGGCATCGCCGTCACCGCGCTGCTGGTGGGCGTGGTGGTGAGCGTGGTCGCCGCGCTCATCCCGGCGCTTCGCGCAAGCCGCGTCCCGCCGGTGGCGGCGCTGCGCGAGGGCGCCGAGATCCCGAAATCACGGTTCTCACGGTTTGCCCCGGTCTTCGCCGGTGCCCTGGCCATCGGCGGGGTGGTGCTGATCATCCTCGGCCTGCGCAGCGAGGGTCCCGCCACCCAGCGGTTGCTCGTGATGGCACTCGGGGCCCTGCTGGTGTTCCTCGCGATCGGCGGACTCAGCCGGTATCTCGTGCCCCCCCTCGCACGCGTCATCGGGTGGCCGCTCGAGCGCCTTCCGGGTGCCTCGGGCAGCCTGGCCCGCCGCAATGCCACGCGCAATCCCGCGCGCACCGCGGCGACGGCCTCGGCCCTCATGATCGGCATCGGCCTGGTGGCATTCGTCGCCGTGTTCGCCCAGGGGCTGAAGGCCTCGGTCACCGATGCCATCGACGGCACCCTCCGTGGCGACCTCATCATCTCGGGCAAGAGCTTCCAGCCGGTGCCCGCGGGCGTCACAGCAGCGGTCGTGGCGACGCCCGGCATCGATGCGGCCGTGGCCGTGCTCATTGATGAGAGCAGGATCGTCGGGGCGGGGCGCGCCACCGCGTACGGCCTCAATCCGCGTTCCGCCGGCAGCAGCCTGTCGTTGCAGTGGATCAACGGTGACCAGACCACGCTGGCCTCCCTCGGCCCCACCACCGCAGTGGTGGAGCAGGAGTTCGCGCAGGCCGCGGGCATCACGGTGGGTGAGTCGATCCGCGCCCGCAGCTCGACGGGGCGTACTGCGGCCTACCGCGTGACCGGCATCTACAAGGACCAGATCCTCTTCAACCAGGGGTTCATCACATCGGACGCGGGCTTCGCGCGCATCTTCACCGCCCGTGATCCGGTGTTCATCCTCGCGACGGTCGATCCCGGCACCGACCCGGTTGCCGCCAAGGACGCCGTGGCGAAGGCCCTTGCCCCGTTCCCGGTGGCTGAGGTGCGTACCAACGCGGAATACCGCGACGAGATCAGCAGCAGGGTCGATTCGATTCTCTACCTGCTGTATGTGCTGCTCGCGATGAGCGTCGTCATCTCACTGTTCGGCATCGTCAATACGCTCGTGCTGTCGATCACCGAGCGCACGCGTGAGATCGGGATGTTGCGCGCGATCGGCCTCACCCGATCGCAGCTCCGGCGCATGGTGCGCTACGAGAGCACCATCACGTCGGGCATCGGGGGCATCATCGGCATCGTCCTCGGAGTGGTGCTTGCGTGGATCTTCTCGCTGGGCCTGCGCGACGAGGGGATCGTGTTCCGCATTCCGTGGCTGCAGCTGGTCATCTTCCTGGCCGTGGCGATCATCGCCGGCGTGCTCGCCGCGGTGCTCCCCGCGCGCCGCGCCGCAAAGCTCGACCCGCTTGATGCCCTTCACTATGAGTAGCCGTCTTGCCGCCCTCGCCGCCGCCATGCTGGTGGCCGGGGCGGCGATGATCGGTGCCGGATGCGAACGGCGGTCGGAAGCGACGGCTCCCGCGGATGGGGCCCCTGCGGCACGCATCGTGGCAACGGCCGACCATGGAGCCGAGGTGCTCCTCGATGAGCGGGTGGCCCCCGGCCGAAGCGTGCTCGATGGCCTGCAGGCCGTTACGCCGGTGCAGACGGCCTACGGCGGCGGCTTCGTCGACGAAATGCTTGACCGGGCGTCCTCATCATCGCCCTCCGCCGACTGGTTCTTCTTCGTGAACGGAATCGAGTCGCCGGTGGGAGCCGGTGCCGTTGATCTGGGAGCGGGCGATGTCGCCTGGTGGGATCACCGCACATGGACCGGCATGCAGAGCGTGCGCGGCGTAGTGGGGTCGTGGCCGGAGCCCTTCCTGCATGGCGCGGGCGGCACCCGCCCGGTGGTGGCGGCAGACCCCCCACTTGATGCGGCCCTGCGTACTGAAGGCGCTCGCCTCGGAGGCGAGGACAGGCCATTCCGGGCACGCGTGGGCACCGATGCCGATCTCGCACGGCGCGACGCGGCATGGCGCGCCATCGGGGGCGACCCCGCGTCCCGCGCGCTGGCCGGGGGCATTGCGGGTGGCCGCATCGTGCTGATGCCCCCGGGTGGTGGCACCCCGGTGCCTGTCGCCGGTGCCCGGGCCGTGGCCGTGCTCGTACCGGTGGGCCCCTCTCCTGACGACGGGGCGCTCCTCGCGGTGGCCGGGATCGATGATGCCGCCGCATCGGCCGCAGCCGCCACCATCGCCGCCGACCCGGGCATTCTGGCCCTGCGGTATGCCGTCGCTTTCGACGGATCGGGAACCCCGGTGGGTGCTGCAGGGAGGCCCGGTCCATGACGCCCGACGATGAGCGGTGGATGCGCCGGGCGCTCGACGAGGCACGGCGCGCACCCGCCCACGGCGACGTGCCCGTGGGGTGCGTGGTCGTGCGTGACGGTGACGTGATCTCCGGCGCGCGCAATGAGCGGGAGCTCCGTCAGGACCCCACGGCGCACGCCGAGGTGCTGGCCATTCGCGATGCCGCCATCGCGCTGGGCGGCTGGCGACTGGTCGGCTGCACCATGTACGTCACCCTCGAGCCGTGCCCGATGTGCGCCGGGGCGATCCTGCAGGCGCGCCCGGAGCGGGTGGTGTTCGGGGCTCCTGAGCCGGTGTCGGGCGCAGCCGGCAGCGTGATCGACGTCTTCCGTGATCCGCGGCTTCCCACGAGGATTCCCGTGGAGGGTGGCGTGTTGGCCGCGGAGGCCGCGGCGCTCATGCGGACGTTCTTCGCCGACCGCCGTGGTCCCTGATACCGCGGAACCTCCGCCGCGGGGTCACCGGGGGGCATTGCTAGCCTCGGTCACCGTTCGCCGTTCGCCGGACCCGACCGACCGGAGTCAGATCGTGAGAATCATCTCCCCCAGAATGCTTGCTGCCACCATCGTGGCGGGTGCCGCCATCCCGGCCGTCGGCCTTGGCGCCGGAATCGGCCTGCAGGATGACCGCATGGCTGCGTCGGTCACGTCCGAGATCCCGGGTCGCATCGCCATGGTGAAGGCCACTGGCACGCAGGTGGCCCGCGTTGATCTCTTCTGGGCAACGGCTGCCCCCACGCGGC
>JBIIQA010000052.1:0-9382 GCA_044342355.1 Miltoncostaeaceae bacterium
ACTCCAGGCACGGCACGTGGTGATGCACGAACACGCGGTCACCCACCGCGAACGGCGCACCGTCCCCGGCCTGCACCACGTCACCGACCGGCTCGTGGCCCAGCACCACCGGCGCCTTGGCGTCCTGGTACCAGGCCATGAGGTCGGTGCCGCAGATGCCGCACGCACGCGTGCGGATGACGATCTCACCCGGACCCGCTGAGGGGTCCGGGTGATCGTCGATCGTGAGGCGACCCGCCCCGTGGTAGACCGCTGCCCTCACGGCGGCGATGCTACCGGTGCACTACTCGACGGAGTCGTCGCCCGTCGAGTCGGAGTCATCGGACCCGCACTCGGTGAGACCGAGCTCAGCCGCGGCGGCCTTCTGCTCGGCAACGAACGCCTCGGCATCCGCGCCCTGCAGCTGCTCGCTCGCCGCGGTGACCTCTGCGTCAGTCGGGGCGTCGGGGAGGCCGGCGGCAATCCCGTTCGCGAACTCTGCACTATTCAACGCTACCTCGACGAGCCTCTTGTGCGCGGCCTCGAGGTCTGCGGGCGGGTAGAGCCCGGACAGGCCTTCCGCTCCCGCCTGCACGGCTGCCGCGCTATCCGCGATGTATGCCTTGATGGCGGATGACTCGCTCGGCTCGGGGAGCGCCTCGATCGTGGCATCCGTCTCGGCGCACACCGCGTCGGCTGCGGCGCGGTACTCCTCTGCGGTCAGGCGCGGCTCGGCGTTGGCTCCATCAGCCGTGGCGGCCGCAGTCGTCGCCGGCGTGTCCGAGCTGCCGCAACCGACGAAGCCGATGCTGCCCAGGGCGACGGCGCCGAGAACAATGGCGGCGGTACGTGATGTCTTCACTGAGATCTCCGATTCTATGAGACGCCACCGGAGCGGGGTTGCAAGCCTGCCGCGACGATGTCTGATGACGCGCCGGGGGAACAGCGCTCCAAAACTATACGCAACGGTCCGTAATCACCGCCCCGGTCGGCCATCGCATGGGCCCCGGGGTGGTGATCACGGAAATCTGGGGCTAGTCGTTCGCCCCATCGTCAGCGTTGTCAGCGTCGTCTATGCCGGAGTCGTTCGACGAGTCACCGGTGAAGCAGTTCGACAGGCCGAGATCCTTGGCCGCCGCCGTCTGCTTCTTCTCGAGGGCCATGGCCTCCTCGAGATCGGCAGCCAGCCCGGCGGTGTCCGCATTGCCCGACTCCGCCGACTCCGCGCTGGCGACGAGCTTGTTCATGAGCGCGATGGAATCGCCGCTCGTCTGCACCAGGGTGTCGTGCGCGGCCTGCAGGTCGGCCGGCGGGACCAGGGCCTTCATCTCGGCCACGCCCTCCTCGGCGGCCGCGCTGGCATTGGCCAGCTGCTCCTTGGCGCTCGCCAGCGAGTCCGAGTCGGACTGGTCGTCCAGCGAACTCAGAGAGTCGTCGATCTTCGTGCAGATCGCGTTCGCCTTGGCCACGTACTCGGCCTGGGTCAGCGCGGCGGTGGTGGCGCTCTCCACCTGCTCGGCTGCGCTTGTGGCGCCGCCATCGCTGCTGCTGCCGCAGCCGGAGATGACGCCGGCCGAGAGTGCGATTGCCGCGAGCGCGGCGGTGGTCCTCTTCGTGCCCTTCATTGCTGCCTCCTGGTGGTCGCCGTGCAGGGGTGTCGCCCGGGGTCCCCGACCCGGGCAGGGCCCTCGGGGAACGCGGTCATCCAACACGATGCCGCGGGCGCGACGCCTAGCGGCGATCCACCCCTGTTACCTCGCCCGACGCCAGCGCAACCTGCGTTCCGTGCTCGTCAATGACCAGCCGGCCAAAGGCATCGATGCCGCAGCCGATGCCCGTGCGCTCGCCCTGCGGGGTGCCCAGGGTTGTCGGGTGACCTGCCAGGTGGTCACGGCGTCCGAATGCGGACACGATAGACGTGGCCCCGTGCTCCATCCACGCCTCGTACCTGCGGCCGATGGCCCCGAGCGCCGCCACCAGCAGGTCGCCCCTGCGGGGCCGCACGCCCAGCGACGCCAGCGAGCCGGGGGTCCACCGCGCCCCGGGTACGTCGGGCACCGGACCCACGTTGATACCCATGCCGGCCACGGCCCACAACACCCGCTCCTGGTCGGCGGACATCTCGCAGAGGATTCCCGCCACCTTCGTTCCGCCGACGAGGATATCGTTGGGCCAGGCGACCTCCACGTCGGGCACGCCACAGGCCTCGAGGGCGTCCGCCAGCCCCACGGCCACCACGATCGGGAGCAGGCCGGAGTCGACCGGGCTCACCCTCGGCCGGAGGATGACGCTGTACATCAGCGCCTCGCCGGGCGAATCAACCCATGCCCGGCCGCGGCGCCCCCGGCCCGCCGTCTGGTGGTCGGTGCCGATCACCGTTCCCTCGGGCGCCCCCTCCCGGGCCAGCAATGCGGCGTCCTCATTGGTGGAGCCGGTCTGCGGGCTCCAGCGCACCGGCCCCGCGAGCGGCTCGGCCAGCAGCGGCATCACCGCGGAGGGGATAACGGGGTCGGCGGCCGGGTCGAGAACGTACCCCGCCCGCGTCGCCTCGATGGGCACCCCCGCGGCGCGCAGCGCATCGACATGCCGGTGCACGGCAGCGCGGGAGCACCCGAGGTCGCGGGCAAGCGCGCCGCCGGACACCCGCACGCCGGCGCGCGCGGCCAGCGCCGCGAAGATGCGGTCGCGCCGCTCGGCGGTGTCGTCGGGGGGCCGTCGCGAAGGCATCACTGCAGCCTATTGACCGATCACGCCGTTACGCGCCCGGCAGGATTCGAACCTGCGACCGTCGGATTAGAAGTCCGGTGCTCTATCCAGCTGAGCTACGGGCGCCCGTTGGCGCAGCGTAGCCAGCGCGGGCCTAGGTGAGGCCCACACCGCCCTGCTCGAGCAGGTGACGCACGTCCACCAGCATCTGCTGGTCGACGTCCTTGTGCTTCGGACGATGAAGGAACAGCACCTCAGAGCCCAGCTTCACCTTGAACTTGCCGTTGTGCTCCTCCTCCACGTCGGCCACCTGCTCGAGCAGCGCGATGACCTCGCGCCACTCCACATTGGCGTGGCCCTGATGGTCGAGCAGCTTCTCGAGGGTGTTGCGGTGACGACTGCTGAGCTCATGCGACACGTGCGGATCTCCGTCGGGCGTTTTCTGCGTACATCCCGAGCCTACCCCGCCCCGCAACGACACGGGCCCCGCCACCCGGAGGTGACGGGGCCCGTGAGGACCACGAGTGGTTGATCCGGGGATCAGCCGTCCGGCAGCAGCTTCGTGGTGTCGATGCCGTGCTCCGCCATGATCGTGCGGAAGGTCTCGAGGACTTCCGGCGGGTACTCGGGAAGGTCCTCGTTGTCGAGCACGTACTGGGCCCGGGCCTTGATGTTGGGGCCGAAGTCCCAGTCATCGTCCGCCATGAGGCGCTTGATGTCCTTCTCGGGCCACGAGATGACGCCCGGGTCACGCGAGAACTGCGAAGCGAGGGCGTCGATCTCCTCGAAGCGACCCGGGATCGGGGCCTGCTCCTGGATGAGGCCCTTCTCACGCAGGGCGTCCTCGAGGCCATCGGCCATCGTGCGCGGGTTGCCCATGGTCTCGTTGTTGAACAGCGACTCGAACTTGAGGCGCACGCGCTGGCCACCGGCCGCGGCGTCCTCGAGCGGGTAGCCAACGGCGTGGCCCCACGTGAACGAGTAGTGCGACGGAAGGCCGAAGGCCTTCTGGATGCCGCCGGGCTTGCGACCGAAGGCGATCAGGATGCTGCCCACGCCCATGGCCTGGCCGGCGAGCATCGCCTGCGCCACGTGCTGACCGGTCTCGAAGCGCAGCAGCTGGTCGGTCCGCTCAACGGGGAAGCTCATGAGACGCGGAATCGTCTGCGTCATCGAGAACTCGTAGTTCCAGCCGTGGTACTTCGTGAGCGCGCCCGAGAGGGCAAGCGTCGAAAGACCATCGATGGCGCGGCCGTACCAGGCGTTCAGGTTCGTGAACCAGAAGATGAGGTGCGACGACTGGTTGATGATCTGCACGTTGAAGCCGGAGACGCACTCCTCGATCTCGTCCCAAAGCTCGGAGTCCTTGGTGACGACGACTGCCTCGGTGCAGTTGATGTTGCCCTGGCACGACGCGAAACGCGCGGCGTTGAGCATGGTGTCGATCTTCCAGTCCTCGACCGTCCTGGCGGGGTCGTAGTACCGGATGCTGCGGCGGCTTCCGATCGCCTGAAGCGTCGGCATGTCGGGGATGTCGCTGGCGTTCACGGCCATCGAAGTCTTCTCCCTGGTGGCGGATACAAGAATGTGACGCGGGTCAGAAGCCGCGCTGGGAGAGGAATCTACACACGCGCCCTCTACGTTGCATGGGTAACGAACTTCAACCGGATCCCGGGGCGAGGCAGGGGCTCCTCTGTCTAGCCTGCCCGCCATGCCAAAACTTCTCTTTGTAACCGTTCCCACCGACGAGGTCCTGAACAAGGAGGGGAAGGTCCGCTTCCCCGGTACCGAGCCCGCTCTTGCCGCCCTCACCGAGGCCGGCTGGGACGTCGAGGTCATCGACCCCCTGTGGCCCGGCCCGCTTCGTCGCGTGGAGGAGGGTGGCGTTGACGCCGTCCTCGTATCCTGCTTCAAGGCCATCCCGCGTTCGCGTGACGCGGCGTCCATGCTTGCGCGCATGGCTGATGTGCCCGTCTTCACCGTCGGTGTCCTCCAGAAGGACGAGGCGTTCCGCACGATGGCCCCCACGGTCGGCGTGCTGAGGAACATCAAGGAACTGCCGCAGGGCTGAGGCCCTCGGGGCCGAATATGGCCCGGCCGGCGGTTCACCCGAACCGCCGGCCGATGTTCCTTCAACCCGATGCGCGCTCGACTCGCGATCGCACTGGCCGCCCTCGCGGGCCTGGCCATCACCCCGGCCGCCCTCCCGGCGCCCGGGGCAGATGACGCGCGCTCCCGCATCCGCGTGCTCGAGCAACGGGTCATCGAGGCCAACCGCGCCATCCCACCCGCGCGGAGGGCAGAGGCGCAGGCCACACAGCGCCTGCGGGTGGCGCGCGCACGCCTGGCTTCCGTGGAGCAGCGCCTCGACCGGCGCGCGGGCGCCCACCGGGCCGGACAGGCGATCCTCGCGCGGCGGCTGCGCGAGGTCTATCGCACGGAGGACCGCGACCCGCTCGTCACTGCGCTGCTGTCGAGCGGGGGGCTCGCGGCGATCGCCTCCGAGCGGGCCAACGCCGAGAGGATCGCACGGGGTGACGCGTCGCTCGTCGCCCGTCTTCGCGCCGACCGGCGGGCAGCGGCACTGCTGGAGCGGGCGCGCAACCGCGACGTGGCCGTCGCCGAGCGTGCACGCGAGGACGCTGCTGCTCACCGGGATGAGGTCGGGGAACTCGTTGCGGCCAGATCGGCCGCCCTGCGTGAGGCGCGCCGCACCCTTGCCCGCGTTCAGGCGCGGGAGCGCCGTGCATCCGTGCGTCGTGCGCGCACCGCCGCCGCCCAGGCATCACCCGGCGGCGCCACAGCCGGCACCCCACGCAGTGGCCGGTGGCCGGCCGTGGCCGGTGGCCCCTCGGCGGCCGTGCTCGACCGCATCGCCCAGTGCGAATCGGGCGGCAATCCGCGTTCCATCGGCGGAGGCGGGCAGTTCCGCGGCAAGTACCAGTTCATGCAGGCCACATGGGAGGCCATGGGCGGCACGGGCGACCCCGCAGCCGCCAGTGAGGCCGAGCAGGACTACCGCGCCGCGGTGCTGTTCGTGAGGTGGGGCCCCGGCCAGTGGCCGGTGTGCGCCGCCTTCGCCCGCTGATCTAGAGGGTGACGATGGTGGCGCCGTCGCCACCATCGTCAGGCGGGGCCATCGCCCGGGCCTTCACCAGCGGGTGCCGGGCCAGTTCCTCCCCCACCGCCTCGCGAAGTGCGCCGGTGCCCCGCCCGTGGATGACGCGCACCGTCCCGATGCCGGCCTGCGCCGCCAGATCGATGTGATCACGCACCGCGCGGCGCGCGGCCTCGGCACGCTGGCCGCGCACGTCCACCTCGGGTGAGACGGCCTCGAGCACCGGTCTCACCTCGGCGCGCGGTGGGGGCGCAGCGGTCGCGGCGGGAGTCCGGTCGGGGGCGAGCCGTGCCAGCGGAACCCGGACGCGGGCGAACGGTCCCTGCAGTTCGGCCTCATCCCCCTCGATGGCGATGACAACCCCGCGCACGCCGAGGGCGACGTCCACGGCGTGCTCCCCCACCTCGGGAGCGCGCTCAGGAGCAACGGGCTCCACGAGGCCCGAGAGCCGATCTGCGGCCCGCCGTGCGACCTCATCGGCCGCCCCGAGCCGGCGATCGCGGTCGCGCTGGCGATCGCCCGACCGCCGGTCGCGATCCTCGAGGCGCCGGCCGGCGGCGATCTCCTTGCGAAGAGCCGCGAGATCGGTGCGGAGCGCGGCCAGTTCGGCCTCGGCCTCGCTGCGCATGCGTGCACGCTCCTCGTCGGCGCGGGTGCGAAGGCGCTCCTGCAGCCGCTCTGCACCCGCGCGCTCGCGCTCCGCAACGGCGCGTGCCTCCGCGGCGGCGGCGCGGTCACGGTCGGCTGCGGCGCGGGCACGCTCGGCCTCTTCGGTGAGCCCGACAAGCGCGCTGCGCTCGGCGCCCAGAAACGCCCGGGCGCGCTCCAGCACAGGAGCCGGCATGCCCAGGCGCTCGGCGATGCCGATGGCGTGTGAGCCGCCCGGGTCGCCGACGGAGAGCCGGTAGGTGGGCGCGAGCGTGTCGGGGTCAAGGCCCACTGCGGCGTTTGCCGCACCGTCGGCGTCAACGGCCCACGACTTGACCTCGGGCGAATGCGTGGTGGCCAGCACCAGCGTGCCACGGTCGAGCAGTTCGCCGAGCACCGCCTGAGCGATGGCCGCACCTTCGGAGGGATCGGTGCCCGCGCCCACTTCATCCAGCAACACGAGTGACCGCGGGCCCGCATCATCGAGCACGCCGATGAGCGTGCGCACGTGCGCCGAGAACGTCGAGAGGCTCTCGGCGATCGACTGCTCGTCACCGATGTCGGCCAGCACCGTGTCGAACACCGGCAGTCTCACGCGATCGGCCGGCGGCTCGAGCCCGCACTGGTGCAGCATCGCGAACAGTCCGAGGGTCTTCAGCGACACCGTCTTGCCACCGGTGTTCGGCCCGCTCACCACCAGCGTGCGTATCGACGTCAGGTCGAGGCTGATGGGGACCGCCGACCCCGGGTCGAGAAGCGGATGCCGTGCGCCCGCAAGCAGCACGTCGCCATCTTCCACCGGGACGCCCCGCCACTGGCGCGACAGCGATGCCCGGGCGAGGCGGAGGTCGATTTCGGCGAGGGCATCCACAGCGATCTCGAGGACGAAGGCATGCTCCTCGACCAGCGCGGTGAGCGCGGCGAGAACCGCGGCGAGCTCCTCGCGCTCACGGGCAACGGCCTCGCGCACGCGGTTGCTGGCCTCCACCACGGGCAGGGGCTCCACGAACAGCGTGCCGCCCGAATCGGAGGTGTCGTGCACGATGCCGGGCACGGCCGAGCGCGACGATGCCTTCACGGCCAGCACCGGGCGCCCTGCGCGCTCGGTGATGAAGCCCTCCTGCAGATGCGACTTGACCGCCTGCGCGACGTCGCGCAGGGCGGCCTGCGCCTGGCGCCGGAGTTCAGCCACGTCGCGCCGGGCCCGGGCAAGCCCCGGCGAGGCCTCGTCGCGTATGCCCCCACGACCATCGAGGCAGTCATCGAGGCGCGTGGCCACGCGCCGCACCACGCCGGCGTCGATCATGTCGACGACGTCAGCGATAAGCGGGGCCTCGGCGGCGTGCTCCATCAGCGCCTCGTGCATCTCCCCCGCCACCTCGGCCGTGGCACGGATGCGCTCGAGTGCCGCCACCTCGAGCCGGGCACCCCTGCGGGCATCCTCGATATCGGGGCGCACGTCGTGTGCACCGCCGGGCCCCGACAGCCCGAGCTCCCACAGCACCACGGCCTCGCGGGTGATGTCGCGAAGGCGCGCGACCTCCCGCGGGTCGGTGGAGGGCTCGAGGGCCGCGGCGAGAGCGGCGCCGCCCTCGAAGGCGGCACGACCGGCGAGGCGCTCGCGGATTGCAGGAAGCTCGAGAAGGGCGATGGCGTGTGCGTCCACGCGCACATGGTGCCCGGTCCCGCCTGTGGTAGGAACCCCGTATGCCAACCGCACCCGTTCCTCCGGAAATCGCTGACTTCCTCGACCGGCCCAATATCTGTGTGATGGCGGTGCTCAGGCCCGATGGCTCGCCTCACACCACGGCCATCTGGTACCGGTGGCTTGGCGATGATCGGGTGCTCGTGAACATGGACGACGTCCGTCCGCGGCTGAAGTGGCTGCGCAAGGACGGCCGCGTGGCGTTCACCTGCATCGACTCCGAGAGCTTCTACCGCCAGGTGAGCCTGATGGGCGAGGTGGAGGAGATGTACGAAGACGTGGACCGGGCCGACGTCGACGGCCTGAGCAACATGTACACGGGCAAGCCGTACCCGCGCACTGCGCACCCGCGCATCTCGGTGCGCATCCGGGTTGACCGCTGGCACGGCTGGGATCGCAACCCCAACGAAGCCGAGAACCCCGACCGCCCCAGGTTGCCGGTCTAGGGCGTTACGCCGCGGGTGCGGGCGTCGGCGTGATGCGGGTGACGCCGAACCCGAGCGGGAACGCATAGGTGCTGCCGTCGGCAACCCACAGCGATCCGTTGGCGGCTGCGATGCCGCCCGCGAAGTCGCTGTTGCTCCACACGCCCTGGGTCGTCACTGAACGCGTGGCCGGGCTGAAGGCCATCACCGAGGCGACGTAGTTCGACAACCAGAGCGTTCCGCCCACGTTGACCACCCCGGCCCAGCCACTCCCGGCGGGTCGGGGGATCCGCACGGTGGTCGTCTGCTTGAGGGTCTTGAGGCTGAAGCCCGTGATGATGCCCTCGCCGAATACCCACATCGTGCCGTTGGCCGCGGCCATGACACCGGGGTCGGTCTTGGCGCTGCCCACCGCCACGCGCTTGCCGGTGGACGCGTTGAACATCGTCACCTGCAGGGAACGCGAGTTGGTCACCCACACGGTCTTGCCCGAGACGGCGACTGCACGTGGCGCATTCACGGTTATCGTGCGGATGAGTCGTCCGGTCGTGGGCGAGATGGCGTACACGCGGTTGGCGTTCTGGTCGGACACCCAGATGGCGCCTGCGCCATACGCGAGGCCCACACCCGGATAGCCGCCCCACGCGAGGCTGCTCTTCACGGGGCCGTTGAACGTGAGGCGCGTGGTGCCCGTCTGGTCAACGGCGATGACCCGCGCACCCTGATTGCGGGGGCCGCCGATCCACACGTAGTTCCCCTGCGCCAGGATGGCGCTGCCACGCGGGGCGCCCACGGGCGTGT
>JBIIQA010000006.1:0-30143 GCA_044342355.1 Miltoncostaeaceae bacterium
CGCCGCAGTCAATGACCACGATGCGCCCGGCGTGCTCCACGACGTACAGATTCTTGCCGATCTCGCCCACCCCGCCGAGCGGGATGATGCGCAGGGATGCCTTCGCTGCGTCGCTCATGCCGCCGCCGCGATCCCGTGCGCTGCGAGCACGGCGCCAAGGCGCGAGCGCTCCTCAGCCGTGGCCTGCACAAGAGGAAGCCGCAGTGTGTCGCCCGGAATCAGTCCCAGCATGTGAAGAGCCGCCTTGATGAGGATGGGATTTGTCACCTCGAACAGGCCGGTCCAAAGGCCCGCGAGGGATACGTCGATTGCATGCGCGCCTGCGAGGTCACCCGAGCTCACACAACGCACCATGTCCTGCATCCGGTCACCCACCAGGTGGGAGGCCACGGAGATGACGCCTGTGCCCCCCATCTCGAGGACGGGCATGAGCATGTCGTCGTTACCGGCATAGATGTCGAGATCGCAGTGGTCCATGACGGCCTGCAGCTCGGCGAGGTCGGGGTTGGCCTGCTTGAGCGCGACCACCCCCGGAATGCGCGCGAGCTCCGCGATGAGCACGGGGTCCATATTGAGCGCGGTGCGGCCCGGGATGTTGTAAAGCACGACCGGGAGGCCCACCGCGGCGATAGCACCCACATGGCGGCGGATCCCCTCGGGGGTGGGCTTGTTGTAATACGGCGTGACCACCAGCACGGCATCCGCGCCGATTTCGCGCGCCACCTCGGTGAGATGCACGGAGTGGGCGGTGTCGTTGCTGCCGGTACCCGCAACCATCGTGCCGCGACCGGCCGTCTCCTCGCGCGTCGCCTGGAATAGCGCGATGCGCTCCACGTCGCTGAGCGTCGATGCCTCACCGGTGGTACCCGCCACCACGATGCCGTCCGATCCCGTCTCGAGGAGGCGGCGCACGAGAGCACGGTAGGCGACCTCGTCAACGGCCCCCGCTGCGTCGAAGGGAGTGACGGCTGCGGTGAGGACGGCTCCGAGCATCGCGGCAGTATAAGGGCCGGGCAGGCGGCGGTCGGCAGGCACTCCGGTCGTCAGTGGACCGGCACGGCGGCAGGCGGGAGCGGGTGCGGTGCGCGCCCACCGATCCGCCGCGCAGCCGCCCGCCCGCCACACGGGCCGTCACAGATGACCGCGTCGTACGCGCCGCCACCCCTCATCAGGTGCGGGGGATCTCCTCGCCCGTTGCCGGGTCGATGCGGACGCCATCGGTGATTCCGGTACCGGGAGGCGCCCCGAGCACAAGCCACGTGCAATCGCGGTCGGACGCATTCTGGATGCGCCGTGCAGTGCCCTTCGGCACGCAGAGCCAATCCTGGTTCTCCACCACGACGACCTCGCCCTCGATCAGCATCTCCTGCGGACCGCCGGACATGAGGTGGTAGATCTCCTCCTGCTCCTGGTGGCGGTGGTAGGCCATCTGGTCGCCCGGGTGAAAGACCCAGACGCGGCACGTCATGTGCTCGGCGCCCGTCGCTCCAGCAAAATCCTGTGACGACGGACCGCCGCCCTTGCGCTCACGCCGCTCGACGTCGTCGGAATGGACGTGCGTGAAGGCACCAGCCATGAGGAACTCCTGATCCGGGAACGCGATCGAGACTACCCGAACATGACGGGCTCAAGGCCCATCGTGATCCCGGGCCGCCCGGGCACCGCGCGCACCGCCATCAGCACGCCCGGCATGAAGCTCTCGCGACTCAGGCTGTCGTGCCGGATCGTGAGGGTCTCTCCCAGACCCCCGAGCACGACCTCCTGGTGCGCCACGAGGCCCGGGAGGCGCACGGAGTGGATCGGGACGTCGCCTTCCATGAGCGATGCCGTCCTGGCGGCCGTGCCCGATGGCGCATCGAGCTTCTGGTCATGGTGAAGTTCGATGATCTCGGCCTTCGGCATGTGGCGTGATGCCTCCGCAGCAAAGCGCATCATCAGCACGGCACCCACGGCGAAATTCGGAGCGACCAGCAGGTTGGCGGTCCCGGCCCCGGCCCGCGCGGCGAGGTCGGCCATCTGCGCCTCGGTGAGGCCGGTCGTGCCCACCACGCAGTGCACCCCCGCGTCGAGGCACGCGCCCACCGTGCCGTACGCGACATGCGGCTGGGTGAAGTCGACGGCGACCTCGGGTGCTGCGGCGGCGATGGCGTCATCGACAGAGGTGAAGTCGCTGTCCCCGCCGGCACTGAGCGCCGGGTCGACCCGGGCGATCAGGTGCATGTCCTCGGCGTCGGTGACCGCCTGAACCACCGCCTGGCCCATACGCCCCGCGGCACCGGTGACCATCACCCGGATCATGCGCCCTCGACGAGGCGTGGGGAGAGTTGTGCAGCGGCCTCGCGCACGGCATCGCTGCTGGGGCCGATGGCCGCCACCGAGAGGCCGGACGGATCCCAGAACTCGCGGGCGAGGGCGGCCACGTCATCCGCAGTGACGGCCTCGATGCGCTCGACCAGTTCGTCGACATCGAGCAGCTCCGTGCCACTCAGCACGGCCCGCCCGATGCGGTGCATGCGGGTGGCCGGGCTCTCCAGGCCGAGCACGAGGCGCCCCTTGAGGTGCTCCCGCGCGCGCCCGAGCTCGGCCGCGGGCACCGGCTCCTCCCCGATGCGCCGCAACTCGCGTGCGATGATCCCGGCCGCCTCCACCAGGTTCTCCTCTCGCGTCCCGAGATACACGCCCACCTGGCCGGTATCGGCGTAGCCCACCGAGTAGGTGCCCACCGAGTAGGCAAGGCCGCGCTTCTCCCGGATCTCCTGGAAGAGGCGCGAGCTCATCGACCCGCCGAGGATGACGTCAAGCACGCCCATGGCGTGTCGCCGCGGATCGGAACGGTCCAGTCCCGGCCCGCCGAGGGCGAGGTGGTATTGCTCGGTGGGCTTGGCCCGGGAGACGAGAGTGGGTATTCCCGCAGACGCCGGGGCCACGTCGTGGGCATGCCCGGGACCCAGGCCCGCGAGATAACGCTCGGACAGCTCCACGAGACGCGCCTGATCGATGGAGCCGCTTGCGGCCACCACGATGTTCCCGGCCGTGTAGTGCCCGGCGTGGTACTCGCGGATGTGTTCCTCGGGAAGCGACGAGATGATCTCGCCGGTGCCGATGACCGGCCGCCCGAGCGGCTGGTCGGGGAACACGGCCTCCGACATCAGGTCATGCACGAGATCGCCGGGGTCGTCCTCGTACATGAGGATCTCCTCGAGGATGACCTGGCGCTCCTGCTCCAGATCCTGGAAGGCCGGACGCTGCAGCATGTCGGCGATGACCTCGAAGGCGCGCTCGAGATGCTCATCAAGCACGCGGGTGTAGACCACGGTGTGGTCGCGCCCGGTCGCGGCGTTGATCTCCCCGCCAAGCCCATCAAAGATCTGGGCGATCTCCGCGGCGGAGAAGCGGTCAGTCCCCTTG
The DNA here is from genome assembly GCA_044342355.1 of Miltoncostaeaceae bacterium. Lineage (GTDB taxonomy): Bacteria > Actinomycetota > Thermoleophilia > Miltoncostaeales > Miltoncostaeaceae > SYFI01. The sequence continues at coordinate 3,409 of JBIIQA010000006.1, forward strand.
AACAGCAGGTGCTCGATGAAGTGCGAGACACCTCCCTCCGATGCACGCTCGAATCGCGAGCCCACACCGATCCAGATGCCGAGCGCAACCGAGCGCACCCCGGGGAGGGGCTCCGAAATGACGCGGAGCCCCTCCCCGGTGGTGTCGAGCGCCCGGACCTGCGTCACTCGGCGACGTCGCTCGTGGAGAGCTTGCGGCGACGGCGCGGGCGACGGTCCGAGCCCTCGTCGCCCTCGCCCGACCCGCTGCCGGCGTCAGCCGGCTCCGAGTCGTCCGACAGGAGGCGCAGGCCGATGCGGCCACGTGCCCGGTCCACTTCCTCGACGCGCACATCCACGGAATCCCCGCGGTTGATGACGTCCTCCACCTTCTCCACGCGGCCGGAACCGAGGTTGGAGATGTGCAGAAGGCCATCCACACCCTTGGCAAGCTCGACGAATGCGCCGAAGGTGGTCGTCTTCACGACCTTGGCCCCCTCGTACACATCGCCGACCTCGACGTCCTTCGTCATGGAGCGGATGCGCTCGACGCACTGGTCAGCCTTCTCACCCTGCACGCCGTAGACGCTCACGGTGCCGTCATCCTCGATGGAGATCTCCACCTCGAAGTCGGCCTCGAGGCCGCGGATGGTCTCGCCGCCCTTGCCGATGACCATGCCGATCTTCTCGGGGTCGATCTTGATGGCGGTGATGCGCGGTGCCCACGGGCTGAGCTCCTCGCGCGGCCCCGGCAGGGCCTCGGCCATGATGCCGAGGATGGCGAGGCGGGCGTCCTTCGCCTGCTGCAGGGCCTGAGTCATGATCTCGGTGGTGACACCGGAGATCTTGATGTCCATCTGAAGGGCGGTGACGCCCTCCGCGGTGCCGGCGACCTTGAAGTCCATGTCACCGAGGTGGTCCTCATCGCCCTGGATGTCCGTGAGCACGATGTGGTCATCGCCCTCCTTGATGAGCCCCATGGCGATACCGGCGACGGGACGCGTGATGTTCACTCCCGCATCCAGAAGGGCCAGCGTCGAGCCGCAGACCGACGCCATCGATGATGAGCCGTTGCTCTCGAGCGTCTCACTCACCAGCCGCAGCGTGTACGGGAAGTCCTCGTCCGACGGAATGACCGGGATGAGGGCCCGCTCGGCCAGCGCACCGTGACCGATGTCGCGGCGCTTGGGGCCACGCATGAAACCGGTCTCGCCCACGCTGAAGGGCGGGAAGTTGTAGTGATGGATGTAGCGCTTGGTCGTGTCGATCGAGAGGTCGTCGATACGCTGCGCCTCCTTCATGGTGCCGAGAGCCAGGAGGGTGAGCACCTGGGTCTCGCCACGCGTGAAGAGACCCGAGCCGTGCGTACGCGGAGCGATGCCGGTGTCCACCCAGATGGGGCGGATCTGCTCGGCGGTGCGGCCGTCGGGACGGTGCTTCTCCACCGCGATGCGGTGGCGGATGGTCTTCTTGATGATCGAATCGAACGCCTGGGAGAAGGCAGCCCGCTGCTCGGGCGACGGCTCATCGCCGATGACCTCGAGCTGGGCGGCGGCCTTGGCGGCAGCGATCTTGTCGCGGCGCTCCAGCTTGCCCTGCTCGAGGGTGGCCTCCTCGATCGACTTCAGGGCGACCTTCTCCACCTCGGCGAGAATCGCCGGGTCGACCGTCTGCGCCACGACATCCCACTTGGGCTTGCCGGCCTTCTCGCGCAGCTCGTCCTGCACGTCGCAGAGCTTCCGGATCTCGTCATGCGCAATCTGCAGGGCCTCGAGAAGGTCCTCCTCAGATACCTCGTTGGCACCGGCCTCAACCATGGAGATGGCCTCACGGGTACCGGCAACGACGAGGTCGAGCGTGCTCTCCTCCATCTCCTGCAGGGTGGGGTTGATCACGAAGTCATCGTCGAGCATGCCGATGCGCACGGCTCCCACCGGCCCCTGGAAGGGCATCTCCGACAGCATCAGCGCGGCCGACGCGCCGTTGATCGACAGGATGTCGAAGGCGTTGACCTTGTCGATCGAGAGAACGGTCGTGACGACCTGGACCTCGTTGCGGTAGCCCTTGGGCCACAGCGGGCGCAGCGGACGGTCGGTCATGCGGCACGTCAGGATGGCGCGCTCGCTCGGGCGGCTCTCACGCTTGATGAAGCCACCGGGGATCGCCCCCTTGGCGTACATGCGCTCCTCAACATCCACGGTGAGGGGGAAGAAGTCCGCCCCCTCGCGTGCCTCGCGTGCACCCACCGCGGTGACCAGCACGAGGCTGTCACCGGAGCGCACGAGCACCGAGCCGTTCGCCTGCTTCGCGAGGCGTCCCGTCTCGAAGATGATCTCCTGTCCGCCGATGTCGGCGACGACGCGCGTTGCGTCAGGGCCCTTCTCTGCCATTACGTCCCTCATCCCTTCATGCCGCACCCCGTGGCGCGGCTCTTCATGCGGCACCGCCATCCTGGCGGTCCGCCGTCACGGGCGCATCATGCGCCCCGGTGGCCTAGCGGCGAATGCCGAGTGAGTCGGTGAGCTCGCGGTAGGCGGTCAGGTCCTTCCTCTGCATGTAGCTCAGGAGACGGCGACGACGACCCACCATGGTGAGGAGGCCCCGGCGCGAGTGATGGTCCTTGTGATGGACCTTCAGGTGCTCGGTGAGCTGGTTGATTCTCTCCGTGAGGATCGCGATCTGGACCTGGGGCGAGCCCGTGTCCGAGTCATGCTGGCGGTGCGGCGCCATGACGCCCGCCTTCGTGTCCTTGTCCATCATCTATGTCCACTCCTGTCCGGCCTCGGGGCAGCCATCGCCGCACCCGGGTCAATGTGACCGCGGAGGGTATCAGGCCGACGCGGCCACCTCGCGGGTGCGCACGATGTCCTCGTCCACCTGCGCGACGAGTTCGGCCGGGGTGGGGAACCGACGCTCATCCCTTATGCGGTCGAGGAACTCCACCCGGATGCGCTGGCCGTAGAGGTCACCGCCGTCGAAGTCGAGGATGAAGGCCTCCAGCCGAAGAGGCGGATCCTCGCCCTGGGTGAACGTGGGCGAGTAGCCGAGATTGATGGCGGCCGGATAGCGCCCGCTTGCGAGCACCACCCACCCCGCATACACCCCGCGCCTCGGGAGGGCCACCGCGTCGGGAACCGCCACATTGGCCGTGGGAAGTCCCATCTCGCGGCCGCGCTGCTCGCCGGGTACCACCAGGCCCTCCACCGAGTGCGCGCGGCCGAGGAGGGGCCGCACCTCGGCCACCTCGCCCTGCGCGACCAGCCGTCGCACGCGCGTCGACGACACGGGTTTGCCGTCGAGACTGACAACCGTGGAGGGGCTCTCCACGATCAGGCCGCGGGCGCGGCCCAGTCTCTGCAGGTACGCCACCGTGCCGGATCCCCCGTGACCGAATCGGAAGTTGGCACCCACCACGATGCTCTCCGCGCTCAGCGGTGCCGACCCGAGCATCTCGGCGAAGCGGTCTGCGCGGATGCGCGCGAACGCCTGCGTGAAGGGAACGACCAACAGGGCATCGGCCCCCAGGGCCTCGATGAGCTGCGCCTTGAACGCCGGCTCGGTAAGCACCGCCGGGGCCAGCGCCGGGCGGAGGATGGCCAGCGGGTTGGGCTCGAAGGTCAGCACCATCGACTGCAGCCCGCGGTCACGCGCCCGCTCGATGGCCCGCCCGATGATCGCCTGATGCCCGAGGTGCACTCCATCAAACGTGCCGATGGCCACCACCCGGCGCTCCTCTCCCAGGGGAAGCTCACCAATCGACTGGTAGCGCTTCATCAGACGAGGACCACCCGGGGGTGGAGCGAGTCGCCGCGCGCCTCGGCGACGGCCACGAGTGAACCGTCGAGCGCCAGCGCCACGGGTCCCCGGAACGCCGCACCCTGCCGGTGCACCGGCCGCCCGTGCGCCACCTCCGCGGTCTCCGCCGCGTCGATGGCGTCAACCTCGAGATGGCGCACCACCTCGATCGCATCCACCTCGCACCCCGGCGCGACATCGTCGATCCCGATGGCCTCATCCAGTGAGATCTGCCCGATCCCGGTGCGGCGCAGTGCGTGGCAGTACCCACCGCACCCCAGTGCCTCGCCGAGATCGACGGCGAGCTGGCGCACGTAGGTGCCGGACCCGCAGCGGATGTCGACGTCGGCCAGTCCGGTCATCGGGTCGTAGGAGACCAGATCCGCCCGCGTCACGACGACCTTCCTCGTGGGACGTTCGACCCCCTCTCCACGCCGGGTGCGGGCGTACAACCGCTCGCCATCCACCCGAACCGCCGACAGGGCCGGCACCTGCTGGTCGCTCTCTCCCACCATGCGCGCGAGCGAGGAGCGCAGTGCCGCCTCGTTGGGCGGCTCGCCCCCCGGTGTGATCGGACCCTCCGGGTCGCCCGACTCCGACCGCGATCCAAGTTGGACGGTGGCGAGGTACGACTTGTCGAGGCCGCTCACGAACGGCGCGAGACGCGTGGCCCGTCCGGTCAGGACCACGAGGAGGCCGGTCGCGAACGGGTCGAGGGTGCCGGTGTGACCGGTACGCGGTCCCCCGAGGATGCGCCTGCACGTGGCCACGACATCATGCGAGGTCGGGCCGGCCGGCTTGTCCACGAGGATCGCGCGTGGTGGTGCATCTCCCCCGCGACCCACTCACGCCCCCTGGGCCACGATGGCGTCGCGGATGAGGGCGATGATCTCCTCGGGATCACGGTGCGAGGTGAAGCCCGCGGCAGCACGGTGACCTCCGCCGCCCTCGATGGCGGCGATTGCCGACACGTCGACGGCATCGCCGCACGCCCGCGTGGACACGCGCCACTCACCCGGGCCGGCCTGCCGGATGACGGCCGCGACAACCGCCCCGTCGGCGCTGCGAAGGGCCTCCACCACCCCATCCGAATCGTCCCCGCCGGCAGCGCGGACGTCCTCGTCGGTGATCACCGTCACCACGAGGCGCCCCTCCATCTCGCCGCGCGCATTCCCGACGGCCCGGCCGGTGAGGCGCAGATTGCCCAGGGCGACACCCTCGTAGAGGCGACGGAACACCATTGCCGGATCGACTCCCGCCTCCACCAGCCGCGCCGCGGCACGGAGCGCCCCGGGGCCGGTATTCGCATACGAGAAGCGCCCGGTGTCAGTGACCAGACCGACGTAGAGCGGCAGGGCGATGTCCGCGTCGATCACCGCGCCGAGCGCATCCGCGAGGCGCACGACCATCTCCGCGGTCGACGACGCCGCGCCATCGACCAGGTTCAGATCACCCCACAGCGGATTGTCGTGATGGTGGTCGATGTTGAGGATCGGTGACCCGAGCAGCGTGGGATCGAGATCCGAGACGCGGTGGGAGGTGGCTGCATCCACGCTCACCAGAAGCCGATCGGCGTGATCGGTGATGGGACCGCCCGCCACCTCTTCGCCGGGGCCGAGCATCCAGGCCAGATGGTCCGGCAGCCCGGGGCCCTCCACGTGCCACATGACCACGTCGTGCCCAAGGCCGCGCAGGATGCGGGTAAGGCCGATCATCGATCCCGCGGCGTCACCATCGGGCTTCCGGTGCGTGGTGACCGTCATCCGGCGGGCCGGCTCACCGAGAACCTGCGCCGCGCGTGCGACGTCAACCGTCTCCCCCACCGGTCGCGCATGGTGCGGATGACTCACTGCACCGATTCCCCAGGGAGGGGGCCATCAGGAGCCACTTCATCAATCAGTGCGGTGAGACGGCGCGCCTGATCCTGAAGCTCATCGTGCACGAAGACCAGATGCGGGGTCTGCCGGCTCTTGATCGCGCGCGCCACCTTGCCCTGCAGCACGCCCCGGGCCGACTCAAGAGCGGCGGCGGCCGCGGCGGCCCGCGATGGCTCGAGGACGGTCCAGTACACCTTCGCCCGCCCCAGGTCCGGCGAGGTCTCCACCGAGGTGATAGTGACCATCTGCAGGCGGGGGTCAGCGAGGTCCACGAGCAGTGCCGAACCCACGACCTCCCGGATGGCCTCATTCGCCCGTCGCTGCCTCTGGCGTGGTGCACTCACGGCGCCCCCTCCCCGATGTCGATGATATCCCGCTCCTCCGAAACAACCTGCCACTCCGGATCGGTGCCGATTCGCCGCGAGGCGCGCTCGAGCCCCTCCGCGACTTCGCCCGGTTCCCGGTCAACGATCGCGAGGGAGATCCTGCTGCGCTGCCACAGGTCGTGGTGGTCGACCTCCGCAACGGTCGCGCCGCAGTGGCGGCGGAGAGCCTGCGTGAGACGCAGGACCTCCTTCCGCTTCTCCTTGAGTGACGTGGCCTCAGGCAGATGGAGGTCGGCGGTCAGGATGCCCACGAATCCGGCCCCCATCGTCGCACCCCGGCCCGTGGCCGCTACTCGGACGGCTCGGGAGTGGGCGTGACCGCGACCGGTGCGGTGGCCGCCTGCGCCGTGCGCGCGACCTCCTTGAGCTCAAACACCTCGATCTCGTCGCCGTCCTTGACGTCGTTGTAGTCCTCGATCAGCACGCCGCACTCAAAGCCCTGCAGTACCTCGCGGACGTCGTCGTCGACACGCCTCAGCGAACCGATCTTGCCGACATGCACGACCCTGCCATCCCGCACAAGCCGGCAGTCCGACCCCCGTCGCACCACTCCGTCGGTCACGTAGCAACCGGCGATGGTGCCGAGGCGGCTCGCCTTGAATGTGGCGCGAACCTCGAGGGCCCCCAGGGGCACCTCGACGATGTCCGGCTCCAGCAGGCCCACGAGCGCATCCCGCACGTCCTCGATGGCCCGGTAGATGACGCGGTAGGTGCGGATGTCAACGCCCTCGCGCTCCGACAGCAGCTTGGCCTCGGGCCGCGGGCGCACGTTGAATCCGATGACGATGGCCTGCGAGGCCGCCGCCAGCATGACGTCACTCTCGGTGACCGCGCCCACCCCTGTGTGGATGATGCGCAGGCGAACCTCCGTCTGCTCCACCTTGTTCAGCGCGTCCTCGAGGGCGCCGACGGATCCCTGCACGTCGCCCTTGATGATGATGTTGAGCTCCTTGAGCCCGCCTTCCTGAATGCGCAGGAAGAGGTCCTCAAGTGACACCGGGCGGCGGTTGGCGAGGTCCTCCGCCCGCAGTCGCTGACTGCGGGTGGCGGCGATCTGGCGTGCAAGCCGCTCATTCTCGACCGCGCGGAACTTCTCGCCGGCATCCGGGACGCCATCGAGGCCCAGGATCTCCACTGGCACCGATGGGCCGGCCTCGATCATGGGCTCGCCGTTGTAGTCCAGCATCGCGCGCACGCGGCCGAAGGTCTCGCCCACCACGAGGATGTCGCCCACCCGCATGGTGCCGCGCTGCACCAGCAACGTGCAGACGGGCCCGCGGCCGGCGTCAAGCCGCGACTCGACGACGGTTCCCGATGCCTCCGCCGTGGGGTTGGCCTTGGGGTCGGAATCTGCATCGGCAACGAGCAGCACGGTCTCGAGGAGCTCATCGAGCCCATCGCCACGCTGCGCCGACACGTTCACGAACTCGGTGGTGCCGCCCCAGTCGGAGGGAATGACCTCGTGCTGCGACAGCTCCTGCTTCACCTTGTCCGGGTTCGCGTTCTCCTTGTCGATCTTGTTGATCGCGACGACGAAGGGCACGTCTGCGGCCTTGGCGTGATCGATGGCCTCGATGGTCTGGGGCATGACGCCGTCATCGGCCGCGACCACGATGACCGCGACGTCCGTGATCTTCGCCCCACGGGCACGCATGGCGGTGAACGCCTCGTGGCCCGGCGTGTCGAGGAACGTGACCTCGCGCGCCTTGTGGTGCACCTGGTAGGCGCCGATGTGCTGGGTGATGCCACCGGCCTCCCCGGCAGCCACCTCCGTGCGCCGGATGGCGTCGAGCAGCGACGTCTTGCCGTGGTCGACGTGGCCCATGACGGTGACCACTGGCGCGCGCGCCGCGAGGTCGTCCGGGTCGTCATCGAACACCACCTCGAGGTCAGGCTCCTCCTCGGCGTGGATGATCGTGATCTTGCGCTCGATATCGGCGGCGATCAGTTCAATCGCCTCGTCCGACAGCGACTGCGTGATGGTGATGAGCTCACCCATGGTCATCATGAACTTGATGATCTGGGAGGTCGGGATGCCAATGGCCTCCGCAACCTCCTTCACCGTCGCGCCGGAGCGGATGTCCGCCGGCGGCAGGTCGGCCGGATTGATCAGTGGCTGCGCCTGGGCGTCGGACGGGTCCTTGCCACCGCCGCGGCGGTCGCGGCGGTCGCGACCCGGACCGCCCTGTCGGCGGCTGGCCTGCGCATCGATGACCACGCGGCGCTTGCGCCCGCGCGCGGCTCCCCCCGGGCGGCCGATGCCACCCGTGCCGCGGGGCGGGAGGGTTCCTGAGCGGCCGCGGTCGCCGGTCTGGCCCGAGCCGGGGCCTGCGCCGTATCCCCCGCTGCTCCCCTGCGAGGGAGCGGGAGTGGGCGCAGGCGGCGGCGAGTCGCGGCGCGGCGCCGGCAACACGATCTTCTCGGGTGCCCGCTTCGGCGGAATGCGCTCTTCCACCTTCGGCACCGTGGCCTCGGGCGCGGCAGCGGGCGCGGCATCAGACGCAACCGGTGGCTCGGGCGACACCGGCGGGGTGGCGGCCGGGGCGTCATCGGCGGCGGGCGCGTCCGCGGCGGACGCCTCAGGCGACGGCATGTCGGCGACAGGGGCCTCCGGCTCGGGCGCGTCAACCGCAGCGGGCGCGTCGGGGGCGGCGGGTGCCGGCACATCAGACTCCACGGAGGCGGTGGGCACCGCCGCCACGGCGGATTCGGGTACGACGTCGGCGACGACGTCGGGGGTGACCTCGGGTGTGATCTCGGGTGTGACGTCGGGCACGACCTCGGCAACCACCGCGGGCTGCTGAGCAGCCACGGCAGCCGGCACGTCGTCGTCCGCGGCGGCCGCAACCGGCTCGGCCGGGGCCTCCTCGACGACAGGGGCGGGAGCCGTCGGCGCGGGCGTGGCGGGAGCCACGGCGGTCTCGACGGCCTCGACCGCCTCAACCGGCGGATCCTCCTCGCCGACCTTCTTCTTGCGCGGAGCAGCCTTCTTCTTGGGCTCCGGCTGGGGCATCTCGCCCTCGGGCCGCGGGTTGCGGTTGGGCGACAGGATGTGCATCGCCCACGCGACATCGACGGTGGACGACGCGGTCTTGACGTCCATGCCCGCCCTCTGCAGGCGCTGCAGGACATTGGCGCTTGGCAGCCCCTCGTCCTTGGCGATCTCGTAGACCCTCTTCTTGTCACTCATGCGCGCCTCGTCACCTGTCCGTCGCCCAGGCCATTCGCCAGGGCTGCATCCACCGTTACCGCCGCCCGCGCACCGCGCGAGAAGCCGCGTCGCCCAGCCGCACGCTCAAAGCACTCCTGCGACGGACAGGTGTACAAGCCCCGCCCGCCGAGCCGTCCGTCCGCATCACGTACGAGCATCAGCCCATCCTCTCCACGCACGGCACCGAACCGCACGAGTTCATGCTTGGGGGCGCGGTTACCGCACCCGAGGCACATGCGCTCAGGCACATGATGGATGGGAGGGGCCATGTCACTCGTCTGCCGCCGCCTCGTCCGCGGTCTCGGCCGCCTCGGCCGCGAAATCGTCCACCACCGCGACCGCGGCCTCCTCGGCCGCGACCTCCACGGCGGGCTCGTCATCGCCCGGGGAATCCTCGGTCGGAGGCGCAACGGCCACCTCCTCGAGCGCGGCCTCCACCTCAACCACCTCGGCCTCGGCCGCGACGTCGTCACCCTGCACGGTGTCGTGCCCCGGGAGCGCGCAGTAGCGGGTGCCGGGAACCACGGAGTTCGGGCAACGGCGTCCGTTCTGGAGCATGTGGGCGCAGCGCGCGACCCCACCCTCGAGCTCGTCGCCGTAATCGTCGCCCTCCTCCTCGGAGGCGAACGTCGACTCGCTCTTGATGTCGATGCGCCACCCGGTGAGGCGTGCCGCCAGACGGGCGTTCATGCCCTCCTTCCCGATCGCCAGCGACAACTGGTCATCGGGCACGATCACCACGGCCTGCCGGGCCTCGTCATCAACCAGCACCTCGCGCACGCGAGCCGGCGACAGAGCCTTGGCCACGTAGCGCGCGGGCTCATCGTTGAACGGGATGATGTCGATCTTCTCGCCGCGGAGCTCAGAGACGACCATGCGCACGCGGGAGCCACGCGGGCCCACGCAGGCGCCCACGGGGTCGACGCCCTGCACGTTCGAGATAACCGCGATCTTGGACCGCCAGCCCGGCTCGCGGGCAACGTTGCGGATCTCCACGAGGCCATCCGCGATCTCGGGAACCTCGAGCTCGAAGAGCCGCTTGATGATCTCATCGGAACGGCGGCTGAGAATGACCTGGGGGCCCTTGTTCGACGACCGCACGTCGACGATGACCGCCTTGATGCGGGCACCGTGGTCATAGCGCTCACCGGGAACCTGCTCGCTTGCGGGAAGCAGTGCCTCCACCCGGCCCAGGTCGACCAGCGTGTAGCGGTGGTCGGACTGCTGGATGATGCCGTTGACGACCTCGCCGACGCGGTCGACGTATTCGTCATACATCATCTCGCGCTCGGCCTCGCGGATGCGCTGGAGCACGACCTGCTTGGCCGTCTGCGCGGCGATGCGACCGAAGTTCTCGGTGGTCATGCTGACCGGCTGGATCTGCTCCGGGCCATACGCCGACCAGTCGATGTCGGGCGGCGGCGGCTCGAACTCCTCGGGGTCGACCCCCTCCGGGATCTCCGGCTCCGGGCGCGGCAGGGTGACCAGCTCGGCGCCCTCGGCGAGCACCAGCTGGTTCACCTGCATATCGCCGGTGTCGCGGTCGATGTCCACGCGGGCCCACTCGACCGCCCCCGGGGTCTTCCTGTACGCGGCAAGCAGGGCATCTTCGAGCGCCACGAGGAGGGTCTCGGAATCGATCCCCTTCTCGCGCTCAATCTGCTTGATCGCCTCGATGATCTCGCGGTTCAACTCAGGCTCCTGCCGTCACTCGCCACATTGCGCCTTCTTCAGCATCCGGGCGCGCCGCACCGCATCTCGCGGAACGACGAGCACACCTGCGGGGGTGTCCACCGTGAGCGACTCGTCTGTCACCCCGGTGAGCGTCCCCGACACCGACTTCGATGAACCCGGGACGGTCCCGGGCTCAATCGCCAGCTTCACCTGCTCACCGATTGCGGCGAGGTAGTGGCTGGTAACCCGCAGCGGAGGCTCCGGGCCGGGCGATGATACCTCCACCGCGTACCGATCACGCAACCCCGCATCGTCGAGCACCCGTGTCACGCGCACGCACAGCTCGTGGTCGACGCGCACCGGGTGGGCGATCACGATCTGGAGCACGCCGGCACCCGGACGGCCCCCTACGGCAACGGCCCGGAGGTCAACATCCGGGATCTCCCGTGCGAGAAGGTCTTCCACCTGCTGCTCGATCGCTGTCGCCGTTTCGGCCGCGGCAACCCTCCGCCAGTCCGTGTGATCCCAAAGAAAAAGCGGGTCTCCCGACCCGCTCCTCCGGGTGCCGCCTGTTCACTGCCAGCAGCCCGGCGAGGGTATCACGAGCGCCGTGGACCCGCGAGAGCGTGCGTATTCGACGTCCACGGTGACCCGGCCCGCGTCCCGCGGGGTCACATCCACCATTGCCCCGCTCACCTCCGTGCGCACTGCCACGCCGGCCTCGCCACACGACGCCACAAACTCCCCGGTGAGCGGCTCATCTCCTTCCGGACGGGGTGATGGGAGGAGCGTGGCCGGGTACGGTGACTCCCATGAGCAATGGGTCGCCCCTCGTGCAGGTATGGATCGATCGCATCGGCGTCGATGCCGAGCGGCTTGGGCCCACCGAATGGTCGATCCGCGTGCCATCCCTGAAGCGCGGGGTGGTGGCTGTCGCCGCCAGCGCCGGAGAGCGCACCCTGTCGATGCGGGCGTTCTTCATGCGCGGGCCCGACCGCGCCCACGAGGACGTCTACCGCCGCGCGCTCCGCAAGAATCTCGACATGCGCCACTGGAGGTTCGCCCTCGACGATGCGGGCGACCTCTGGGTCATCGCCGAAGCGGAGACCGCCGTCCTCGGTGCCGACGGGCTCGACGGACTGCTCGGGCTGCTCTCGACCTACGTCGACGAGAGTTTCGAGGGAATCCTGCGCCTGGGCTTCGAGGTGCCGGATGGCCAGGGCGTGGGACCGCCCCCCGGCAGCACCGGCTACACCAGCTTCGACCCGAGGCAGCGCGCGAGTTCGTAGTGACGCGCTGCGCGGTCGCCGTCGCCGAGTCCCTGCAGGGCCCGCCCGAGGCAGTAGTGGGCGTAGTGGTCGGTGGGCTGGATCTCCACGGCGACCCCGAACTCCTCTGCCGCCCGGGCGAACTGACCTGTGGACAGATACGCCCTGCCCAGTGCCTCGCGGATGGAACCCTTGTCGGGCTCGAGTTTCTTGGCCTGCTCGAGTGCGACCGCAGCCGGGTGAAAGTCACGGGTATGCATGAGTTCCATTCCCTTCTGGAACCACTCGTATGCGCCGACGGCGTCGTCCATCATGCGAAATCGTATCGTGCCCGGCGACCGGCTAGGCCGTGACAGGCCGGGCGTGCACGAGCGGACGTGCGACGTCGAGGATGTGATCCGCGCAGGCCCGCTTCGACATGCGCGGCAGCGCCATCTCATCATCACCGGGCCCGATGACGGTGATGATGTTGTCATCACCCTCGAACCCGGCTCCCTCGCGCGATGCGTCGTTGTGAACGACGATGTCCACCGCCTTGCGCACACGCTTGTCACGTGCGCGCACAAGGCCATCGGCGCCGTGCTCCACCGCGAATCCGATGAGCACCTGTTCACCCCGCATCGCCGCCAGTTCGGCAAGGATGTCGGTCGTGCGCTCCATCTGCACAGTGAGAGCATCGGCCCGTGACTTGTCGAGTTTGCCCTCGACGGCGATCACCGGGCGGTAATCCGCCACGGCTGCGCACATGATCACGACATCGGCCGCCGGGAACTCCGCCCGGCAGGCGTCCCTCATGTCCGCTGCGGTCGGCGCGTCGACGTAGCGCACCGCCGGATCGCGCGGCAGGTCGACGTTGGCCGCAACCACGACAACGTCGGCACCGCGCGCGCGGGCCGCGGCGGCGAGCGCCCAGCCCATGCGACCACTCGAACGGTTGCCCACGAAGCGCACGGCATCGATGGGCTCGCGCGTACCGCCGGCCGAGATGAGCACCCGGCGCCCGACCAGGTCGCGCCCGGACGATGCGCCGTCGAGCACCGTCTGCACCGCGGCGACGATGGATGCGGGCTCCGCAAGGCGACCCGGCCCCACGGCGCCATCGGCCAGCAGGCCGCTCTCGGGATCAATCACATGCACCCCGTCGCCGCGCAGCGTCGCCAGGTTTCGCTCCGTGGCGGGGTGCAGCCACATCGAGGTGTTCATGGCGGGCGCGATCACGACCGGACCACGGAACGCCAGATAACAGGACGTGAGGAGATTGCTCGCCGCTCCCGACGCCATCTGCGAAAGCGTATTCGCCGAGGCAGGCGCCACGAGCATGAGGTCCATGCCCTCATTCACCTCGAGGTGGTGATAGCCGGGCTGGTCCGCATCGGCGAACATCGTCGTACCCACCTCGCGACCCGACAGGGCCGAGAACGACGCGGAGCCCACGAAGCGCTCCGCGGTGTGGGTCATGACCACGGACACGCCGTGGCCCTCGCGCTGCAGCATGCGCAGCACGTCGAGCGACTTGTACGCGGCGATGCCACCGGTCACACCGAGCAGGATCTCAGCCATACCGGCACGGTACCGCCCGTGACCGGGATGTGCATAGCGCCAACGCCGTTTCCCGCTGCGCTAGGCGGTCTCCGACGCGATGATCCGCACCAGATCGGACGTGGCCCGGCCGATCTCGTCATTCAGGATCACGTGATCGAATTCGGCCTTCGCGGCGACCTCGCGACGTGCCACCTGAAGACGCTCGGCGATCTCCTCCTCGGCATCGGTGGCCCGGGCACGAAGGCGACGGGCAAGTTCATCAAGCGAGGGGGGCTCGATGAATACGGACACGCAGCCCGGGCGCATCACGCGCACGTTGCGCGCGCCCTGCAGCTCGATCTCGAGGATCACCGAGCGCCCCATCTCCATGATGCGATCGAGCTCGGCGTTCAGGGTTCCGTAGCGGTTGCCCGCGAACTCGGCATGCTCGAGGAAGGCCCCCTGCTCCACCAGCCGGGCGAACTCCGCGCGACTCATGAAGTGGTACTCACGCCCATCCACCTCACCGGGACGCATTGCCCGGGTAGTGACCGACACTGCGACGGCGATGTCCCGGTTGCGCGCGAGGACCCCCCTGATGAGGGTGCCCTTGCCGGCGCCGGACGGTCCGGACACCACGAATACGCGGGTGCGGCTCGCTACCGGAGGCGCAGCAGATCGACCAGCTCGCCCCGCTGCCGCTCCGAGAGCCCCCCGAGGGTCTTGCCCTGGGAGATGCGGCACTGGTTGAGCAGGCGGGTGGCCTTGACCTTCCCGTACTTCGGAGCGGCGACGATCATGTCGAAGACCTTCGCCGTGAGCACGTACTCGGGCGGGGATGCGATTACCTCGTCCACCGCACGCGCCCCCGACTTGAGATCCTTCTTCAACTGCGCCCGCAGGGAGCGGATCTCATTGGCGCGGCGGAGGGCGTCCATTCTCTGGTCGAGTGATCTCTGGGGGGTCTGCCCGGCCTTTGAGGAAGTCGCCATCTCGGTCGACTGTACCCACGGCCACGCGTCCTGCCAACCCGGGCCATCCGACGCGCGCGCGCGCGAAAATCCGGTGCGAGCAGGAGCGAGACGGGAGTGTCAGGGGGTCGGCAGATCCTGGAGCGCAATCGGGGCGACCACGGCGGGGTCGATACCGAGCGACTGCGCCGCGGCCTCGGCAGCCTGAATCGTGGTGATGCAGGGGACTCCCGCACGCACCGCCGCCCGACGGATGATCGCGCCATCCGCACGGTCCCCGCGCCCACTCGGCGTGCAGATGACCATGGCCACCTCCCCACCGAGAATGAGGTCCGCGACGTGCGGTGGGCCGTCGGAGATCTTGTTGACCTCGCGCACGGGGATACCCGCGTCGGCGATGGAGGCGGCCGTCCCACTCGTGGCGACGATCGTCAGACCAGCGCCATGCAGCAGCGCGGCCAGGCCCGCGAGGTGCGGCTTGTCCTCGTCACGGATCGACAGGAACACCGTTCCCGACCGCGGCAGCGGCTGACGCGCACCCCTCTGCGCCTTCGCGAACGCCTCGGTGAAGGTCGCCCCGATTCCCATGACCTCGCCGGTGGAGCGCATCTCGGGCCCGAGGACCGGATCGGCCCACGGGAAACGGGCGAAGGGCAGCACGGCCTCCTTGACCGCCACGTGGCGCATGTGGTCGCCTGCCGGAAGTCCCAGATCGGCGAGACGCTCGCCCATCATCAGCCGCACCGCATGGCGCACCACGGGAACGCCCGTCGCCTTCGCCACGAACGGCACGGTGCGTGACGCGCGCGGATTGGCCTCGATCACGAATGCCGTCCCATCCCTCAGGGCGAACTGCACGTTGAGGAGCCCCTTCACCCCGATGGCCTCGGCCAGCAGCGCGGCCTGGCGCCGCACATCGGCCACCGACTCGGCGGGGATGCCCTGCGGCGGGAGAACGCATGCGGAGTCGCCGGAGTGCACACCGGCCTCCTCGACGTGCTCCATCACCCCCGCAATCCACGAGTGCTCGCCGTCCGAGAGCGCATCGACATCAATCTCCGTGGCGCCGGAAAGGAACCGATCGACCATCACCAGGCCCTCGGGTCTCTCCCGGGCGAGCCATACCCGCAGCTCATCCGGCCCCGAGACGATCGCCATGGCGCGACCGCCCAGCACGTAACTGGGTCGCACCAGCGCCGGATAGCCCACCTCCTCCGCCGCCGCAAGCAGCTCGCCCTCGCCCTCGGCCATGGCCCATGGGGGGGCCTGCAGCCCGAGGTCGCCGAGCAGGGCGCCGAAGCGCCCGCGGTCCTCTGCGAGATCGATGCGGTCCGGGGCGGTACCGAGCACGGGGATCCCCGCCGCCTGGAGGGGCGCGGCCAGCCTGAGGGGCGTCTGCCCGCCCAGCTGCGCGATGACGCCCACCGGCGACTCCGCGCGGCATATGTCGAGGACGGCATCGAGGGTGACGGGCTCCATGTACAGCCGGTCGCTCACCCCGTGATCGGTGGAGACCGTCTCAGGGTTGCAATTGACCATGATCGCCGCGTATCCCAGCTCCTGCGCGGTCTGGGCGGCGTGCACGCAGCAGTAGTCGAACTCGATGCCCTGACCGATGCGGTTGGGGCCGGATCCCAGCACGACGATCGAGGGGCGATCGAGTGGCGGGGCCTCGGACTCCGTGCCGTAGGTCGAGTAGTAGTAGGGCGTGAGGGCGGCGAACTCCGCGGCGCAGGTGTCGACGGCACGGTACGAGGGCAGAACGCCAAGGGCATGCCGGCGCTGCCCGACCTCCGCCTCCGTGGCCCCGGTGCGCACGGCGATGTCACGATCGGTCAGCCCGCGACGACGGGCGTCGAGCATGGCGTCCGCATCGATCTCATCAAGCGCCGGCGGCAGGGCGTCAGGCGCCGTCGCGAGAGCGGCGATCTCATTGGTGAACCAGGGGTGCACGCCCGATGCCCGGTGCAGATCGTCGGGCGTTGCACCGCGCCGCGCCGCCCAGATCATGAGATCGAAACGATCCCATGACGGCTTGGACAAGCGCTCAAGGGCGTCTGCCACGGAGGACGGCTCGTCAAGACGGGCATCGAGTTCACGGGCGGAGAGGGCCTTGCCGAGGGCCTCCGCGAACGTGCGCCCGAGTGACAACACCTCCCCGACGCTCTGCATGTAGGTGGACAGCGGCACCCTGTCCTCGGTGAGCTTCTCGAATGCGAAGCGGGGAACCTTCACGGCCACGTAGTCGAGGGTGGGCTCGAAGGACGCAGGCGTGACCTTGGTGATGTCGTTCGGGAGCTCATCGAGCGTGTATCCCACGGCGAGACGCGCCGCGATGCGGGCGATCGGGAAACCCGTCGCCTTGGAGGCGAGGGCCGACGACCGCGACACACGCGGGTTCATCTCGATCACCACCATGTCGCCCGTGGGGCGGTGAAGGGCGAACTGCACGTTGGCGCCGCCCGTCTCCACGCCCACGGCGCGCACGACATCAATTGCGGCATCGCGCAGCATCTGCTGCTCGCGATCGTCGAGCGTCATCGCCGGCGCGACCGTGACGGAATCACCCGTGTGCACGCCCATCGGATCGAGGTTCTCGATGGTGCAGACGATCACCGCGTTGTCGTTGCGATCGCGCACCACCTCGAGTTCGATCTCATCCCAGCCCGTCACCGAGCGCTCCATGAGCACCTGTGAGATCGGGCTCGCGGCGAGTGCGTTCGCCGCCACCACCTCGAGATCCTCGGGGGTGAGCGCCACCCCCCCGCCCTCCCCGCCGAGCGTGAACGCCGGCCGGAGGATGATGGGGTAGCCGAGCTCGTCGGCGGCGGCGCGCGCGGCATCGATGTCCGTGGCGATGCGGCTGTCGAGTACCGGGATCCCGACCTCGCGCATGCAGGCCTTGAACAGGTCGCGGTCCTCCGCGCGCCGGATGACATCGACATCCGCGCCGATGAGCTCGACGCCGTGACGCTCAAGGATTCCCGCCTCGGCAAGATCGATGGCCAGATTGAGGGCCGTCTGGCCGCCGAGGGTCGGCAGGATCGCATCCGGCTGCTCGATCTGGATGATGCGCTCGGCCGCTTCCACATCGAGCGGCTCGACATAGGTGCGATCGGCAACATCCGGGTCGGTCATGATCGTGGCCGGGTTCGAGTTGACCAGGACGATCCGGTAGCCCTCATCGCGCAGCGCACGGCAGCCCTGCGTTCCCGAGTAGTCGAACTCGCCCGCCTGCCCGATGACGATGGGCCCGCTGCCGAGCACCATGATCGTGTGGAGGTCATCACGACGCGGCATCAGGCAACCACCCGGTCTCGGAACGCGCGGAAGAGGTACGCGGCGTCATGGGGACCCGGGCGCGCCTCCGGGTGGTACTGCACGGACGCGGCCATCAGATCAGGCGCGGCAATGCCCTCGACGCTGCCATCGAAGAGGCTCGTGCGGGTGACCTGCACGCCGTCCGGCAGGGAGTCGGCAACCACGGCGTATCCGTGGTTCTGCACGGTGATCTCCACCACTCCGTCCTCGGCCCGCTGCACGGGGTGATTTGCGCCGCGGTGCCCGAACGGCAGCTTCTCCGTGCGCAGCCCGAGGGCGTGCGAGAGCAGTTGGTGACCGAGACAGATGCCGAACACCGGGACCTCGCCGAGCACGCCGCCCAGCGCGTCGATCACCGAGGTGACCGCCGCGGGATCGCCGGGGCCGTTCGAGATGAAGACGCCATCGGGACCAAGGCCCAGGATCTCCTCGGCCGTCACGCCCGCCGGGACCACCTGTACGCGCATCCCCGCGCCGGCCAGCCCTTCGAGGATCCCCTGCTTCATGCCGCAGTCGACCGCCACGATCGTGGGGCCGTCGGTGCCAAGCGCGCGGGGCTGACCCGAGGCCTCCCCTGTGAGGTCGCGCCCGTCGAGCACCGGGTGCGCACGCACGAGCGCGAGAAGCTCCTCGGCACCGAGCTCGGTACTCACGCCGCCGCGCATGGCCCCGTTATCGCGCAGATGGCGCACGAGGCGCCGGGTGTCAGCGTCCTCCACCGCCACCACACCCTGTGCGACGAGCCATGACCGGAACCCCACGGGACCCGCGACACCGGGCGCATCGCCGATGCGCGTGGCGATAACCGCACCGGGCCACACGCGGGAGCTCTCGAGGGCCGCATCACCCGTCCCGTAGTTGCCGATCATCGGGGCGCTGAAGCACAGGATCTGGCCCAGATACGACGGATCGGTGACGGCCTCCTGATACCCATTCATGCCGGTGGTGAAGACCATCTCACCGAGGGCGGTCCCCGGAGCACCAGCGGCGCGGCACGGAAGCACCATGCCGTCCTCCAGGACGATCACCGCATCACTCATCGCACCATCCCCGAGATCGCCTTGAATTCCGGACCGCCTGCCTGCCCGAGCATCTCGAACAGCACCATCTCGGTGGAGGTCACATGTGCGCCGGCACGCGCGGCCTTGTCGAGGCCCGCCTGCCGGTTGAACGGCGTGCGGGAACTCACGGCATCGGCTGCGACATGCACGGAGGCCCCGCGCGAGAGCAGGTCGTGCACCGTCTGGTTGACGCACACGTGCGACTCGATGCCGCAGACAACCCACGTCTCGCAGCGCGCGGCGTCGTAGGCGTCTTCGAAGCCCTCCACACCACAGGCCGAGAACCGCGTCTTCCCGATCACGGGCGTGCCCGCCGGAAGACGCTTCGCGAGCTCCGGCACGGTATGCCCAAGACCCGCGGGGTACTGCTCGGTGACGATGACCGGTCGGCCGAGCACCCCGAAGCCCTCTGCAAGCAGGCCGCAGTTGGCCACCACCGCGTCGAATGCATCGATCACCGGCCGGAAGGCGTCCTGCACGTCGATGATGATCAAACCCGCATCCTCGCGACGGGCGAGCGCCGGGTGCCTGAGGCTCATGCATTCCTCCGGTAGACGTCCTGGCCGCCGGCGAGCGTCATGACAACCCGTCCGGTGAGTTCGCGTCCCACGAAGGCCGCATTGGTCGACTTGCCGGCGTACGGCCGTTCACCCACGCGGTCGACCGCAACCGGGTCGACCACCGCGAGATTCGCGACGGCACCGTCGGCGAGTGACGGCACGGGCAGCCCGAAGATGCGCGCGGGGTCTGTGCTCATGCGCATCACGAGGTCGGAAAGCGACATGCGCCCGCCCTCCACCAGCTCGGTGTTGCACGCCGCGAAGGCGGTCTCAAGGCCGATGACGCCGAACGGGGCCTCCGCAAATGGCGCCTCCTTCTCGTCCGCGGGGTGCGGCGCGTGGTCGGTGGCGATGCAGTCGATGGTTCCGTCGCACAGGGCCTCGATGAGCGCCTGACGGTCATCCTCGGAACGGAGCGGCGGGTTCATCTTGAACCGTGCCGGGTCCGGGTCCTCCCCCACGACGTCCTCGGTGAGCAGCAGGTGGTGCGGGGTGACCTCGGCGGTCACCTGCACCCCGCGTGCCTTGGCGAGCCGGATCTCCTCCACCGTCTCGCGAGCGGAGACGTGGCAGATATGAATTCGCCCATCCTCGTAGGCGGCGAGTGCGCAGTCGCGGGCCACCTGGACGGCCTCGGACACCCCGGGGATGCCGGCGAGCCCGATGCGCGCCGACACGACCCCCTCATGCATGACCCCGGGCCCGGACAGCGACATGTCCTCCTCGTGGAGGGTGAAGAGCAACCCGGTTGCCCTCTGGTACTGCAGGGCGCGACGCATCACGAGCGCGCTTCCCACCGGCACGCCATCATCGGACAGGGCTGCTGCGCCGGCCTCGGCCAGATCGCCGTGCTCCGTGAGCCCCTCCCCCTTCTGACCCACGGTGATCGCCGGGATGAAGCCCGTCGGTACCACCGCCTCCCGCCCCGCCCGCTCGATGAGCGAGCCGAGGATGCTGGGGTTGTCGAGCGCCGGCTGTGTGTTGGGCATCGCGAGCACGGTGACCACCCCGCCCGCAGCGGCAGCGGCCGTACCCGATGCGATGTCCTCCGCGTGCTCCTTGCCGGGGGTGCGGAGATGCACGTGCACGTCGACGATGCCCGGAATCACGGTGAGGCCCGTGCCGTCGATGACCTCGAGCCCGTCCGGGTCGCCCCCGATCACGCCGTCGCGCACCACCAGATCGCCGATGCGATCGATGCCCGCCGCGGGATCGAGGATGCGCGCGCCGCGGATGACCATGGCGGCGGGATCACCGGGACGCTGCGGAAGGCGCACCCGCTGGTTGGGCGCGACGGTGCTCATGCGGCCTCCGCGACGATGTCGGCGCCGCCTTCGGCGGGCCGGGACGCCGCCTCGCTGAGCACGTCGTAGAGAACTGCCATTCGCACCACCAGTCCGTTGGCCGCCTGGGCCTCGATGAGTGAACCGGGGTCGTCGACGACGGCCCCGCTGATCTCGACCCCACGATTCACGGGCCCCGCATGCATGACGCGCTGGCCGGGGCGAAGCCGCGCGTGATTCACCTGATACATGCGCGCGTACTCGCCAAGCGACGGCACGAACCCACCCGATCCCATCCTCTCCACCTGCATGCGCAGGACGTACACGATGTCGGCATCTGCGATGTCACGGATATCGGATGAGACCTCCGCCCCGAGCGCCTCGGCGAGATGCCGGGGCACGAGCGTGGGCGGCGCGACCACCGTGACGCGGGCGCCCATCATGCGGAACGCCTGAATTCCCGAGCGCGCCACGCGCGAGTGCAGCACGTCCCCCACGATGGCCACGTGCAGGCCGTCCAGCGATCCCACCTCCCGCTGCACGGTGTACAGGTCGAGAAGGGCCTGCGTGGGATGCTCCCCCGTGCCGTCCCCCGCGTTCACGACCGCGGCGTCCGTGTAGCGCCCGGCAACCGCACAGGCGCCCACCGCGGGGTGCCGGATGACGAAGACGTCGGGGTCGTAGGCCTCAAGGGTGAGGATGGTGTCCTTGAGGGTCTCACCCTTGTCCATGCTCGTACCGGAGCCCTTGATGCTGACCACATCGGCGGACAGGCGCTTGGCGGCCAACTCGAACGAGGTACTCGTGCGCGTCGAGGACTCGAGGAAGAGGTTCACCACGGTGCGGCCCCGAAGCGTGGGGACCTTCTTGATGTCGCGATCCATGACCGAACCGAAGCGCTCGGCGGTGGCAAGGATCCGGCCGACGTCATCGGCAGTGAGGTCGGCGATGCCGAGCAGGGAGGTGTGCGCACTCATGATGACTCCACCAGCAGCACCTCGTCCCGTCCGTCGATCTCCGCGAGGTGCACGGCGACCCGCTCCCCGCGACTGGTGGGCAGGTTGCGACCGACGTAGTCGGGCCGGATGGGCAGTTCGCGGTGCCCCCGGTCAACGAGGACCGCAAGCTCGACCCTGGGTGGACGCCCGTAGTCGAACACCGCGTCGATGGCCGCCCGGATCGTGCGTCCGGTGTACAGCACGTCATCCACCAGCACCACCGAATGCGCGGCGATGTCGAAGTCGAGGATGGTCTCGCCCACCACCGGCACCACGCCGCGGCGGCCACCGCCCACGCCGACGTCATCGCGGTACAGGGCGATGTCCACCGAGCCGATGGCCGGACGGGCACCCGAGAACTCCTCGATCAACGCCCGGAGCCTCTCGGCGAGGGGCACCCCGCGGGTGTGAAGTCCGACAAGCGCCACCGACGAGGGGTCCGGGTGGTGCTCGACGATCTCGTGCGCGATGCGCGCAATGGTCCGCCGGCACTGGTCCTCGTCGACCAGAACCGTGACACCCACCGTCCTACTCCCGCGTTGAAGTAGTGGCGGGCCCGCTGGCGGGTAGACCGCCGGGGGCGTGTACGTGGCGCATCGTGGGGCTCCTTCCCGGCCTCACGGGACCGGTCTTAAAGGGTTGCGCTGCGCAGGCTAGCAGGAGGCTCCGACTGCCCCTGGCCGTCGCGCGCTCCCTTCCCGAGGCGCTCCTGCACCGGGATCAGGCGGGGGGCTCCCCGTTCCCGGAACGGGATCTCCACCTGATCGAAGTCACGCGGCACGATGGCTCCGGGGAAGATGGCGTCCGCCTCGCGGCGCACCTCGCGTGGCTGCACGCGCGTCGATACGTGCGTCAGTGCCAGCATTCGCACCTGGGCACGCGCGGCGAGCGTTGCGGCCTCCGCCGCTGTCGAATGGCGCGTCTCGAGGGCACGCGCGGAATCCGCATCGCAGAACGTGGCCTCGTGAACAAGCAGGTCGGCTCCGCGGGCCGCCCCCTCGGTGCCGGCGCACGGACGGGTATCCCCCGAGAACACCACCACGCGTCCGCCGCGGGCCTCCCCCATCACCTGAGCCGGGGTGACGACCGCACCGGAGGGTGTGGTGACGTCCCCACCGCGCTGCAGGACACCGAAGAGGGGGCCGTCGGGCACCCCCATCGCGCGCGCCGCATCCACGTCGAATGCCCCGGGGCGATCATCCTCCACAAGCGCGTACCCGAGCGATCGCATGCCGTGATCGGTGTGGAACGCACGCATCACACACCCGTCCTCGCGGAGCACGTCTCCCGCCCCGGACTCCTGTACCTCGAGGTGAAAGGGGAGGCGCCCGATGAGGGGCTGGAGGGTGCGCATGAGCCCCTCGAGCCCATCCGGCCCCACGAGGAGCAGCGGCTCGGTCCGGCCCCGCAAGGCGAAGGTCTTGAACATGCCGGGAAGCCCGAGGTAGTGATCGCCATGCAGGTGGGTGAGGAAGACGACGTCGACATCGGCAAGGCCCAGGCCCGATCGCAGCAGTTGCCGTTGCGTGCCCTCCCCGCAGTCCACGAGCCAGCGCGCACCGCCCCGGCTGATGAGAGTCGCCGACGTCCCCCGGGCCGCGCTCGGCACGGACGCCGACGTGCCGATGAAGGTGACGACCAGATCCACGGACGCGACTCTACGCCGTGGCCGGACCGGGCAACCCCGCGCGCAGGACGCCCGGGGATGTGGCCCCGGGGGCAGGCACCGGGCAAACGATGCCCGCGGGGATCGTGATGGCCATGACGTGTCTACACTGAGCAGGCGAGCGCGCGTAGCTCAGTGGATAGAGCACTGGCCTCCGGAGCCAGGGGTCGCAGGTTCGAATCCTGCCGCGCGTGCTTATCGGTGGTGGGTCAGCCCGTGACGGCGGGGACCCGCGGCGGCACGGGGCTCGCCCATGCGGACCCGAGCGCGATGGTGCCGGGGTCGGCGGGCTTCTTCAGCACGGTGACCACCGTGACCACCCGGCCCTCGGGGGTGCGCGCGTAGTGCTGCATGCCCTTGGGCTCGTAGAGCCCCTGCCCCGGGTGGAGAACCCGGGTCTGACCGAAGCGGATCGGCACCCTCCGCGGCGACGTGCCGAGTCGCGGGATCATCGCGTATGCCGTGCCCTTCACCACGGTGTAGTGCAGGCGCCCGGATGCGATCCACGCCACCTGACTGCCCGGGTGGTAGTGCCAGTCGAGGGTCGTGCCCTTCGGGATGGTCACCTTGTACATCGCGAGCGCCTGACCGCCCGCCCCGGCGGCGGGGCCCTCCGACACGTCGAGGCGCTGGGCCCCCTCGGTGGGGATGGCGGTCGCTGATGCCGCGAGGATGCCTGCGGCCACGAGCGCGGCGGCGGGGAGGGTGATCTTCATGGCGGGCAGCCTACCGGCGCGGGCGCCCGGCTAACATCTGCGGCGTGGACGAGCCCCAGTGGAGCGTGGCCCTGCCAGAGGGCGCAGAACCGCCCTTTCAGGTCTGGGTGAACGGTGAGCCCCGAAATGAAGTCACCCACTACCGCGTAGAGGGGCGGTGGCTGCGCTTCCGGACTCCCCTTCGGCCCAAGGTGCGCGCGAACGGCGTGGGCCGCCGCTTGATGCTCCTCGCCGGAATCGGCGTCTACGGCGACCAGAAGGCCGATGTGGTTGATCTTCGTTACCACGTGGGCGGCCGCACTCAGCATGCAACAGACCTCCCCATCCTCCCTCCCGATGCCGCCGGGCTGCCGGCGCCCGGGTCGTAATCCGGCGGACGATGTCCTGTGGCCAGCGGGCGTGATCGCGGGCTGACTGCGCACGCGTGACCGCGGCCGGGTCGCCGACCCGGGGCCATAACTGGTCTGCACGGCGGGCACGCTTTTAGGCATGGCGCTAGCGTCAGGGGCCTGTCGCCTCCGCCTGGAGACCCCCCGCCGCGCCCCCCCGGCATGCGCCGCCCGCCCCGGTGGAAGGTGATCGCATGGGGCCTTCCCGTGGGGGTGGGTGGCCGCCGTGCTCACCATGGCGCTCATGCAGCTGACCGTCGGGCTCGTGATCGACCGGCGCTACGACTCCACGGCCACCGACGCGCTGTGGCCGATGCCGTGGTACCCCATCGGCTACTGGTTCATCGCGGGGTGCACCACTCTCCTGTCCACCATCCCCACCCTGATGCGCCCGCGCAGCGGCGAGAACGTCACGTGGACGGTGGACCGCAGTCGCGAGTAGGTCAGGCCTGGCGCAGCGGGCCGGGGCGCCCGAAGAGGTAACCCTGGGCGAGGGAGATGCCTTCGCGCAGCAGCGCATCACGCTGCCCCTCGTCCTCGACTCCCTCGGCCAGCACCTCGACGTCGAGGTGCCCGGCGAGGTCACGCAGCGTGCGCACGATCATGGCCGCGCGCTGCGCATCGGGGCCGCCGAGGTCGGTGATCAGCGACCGGTCGAGCTTCAGACGTGAGATGGGCAGGCTGCGAAGGTGGGCCAAGGAGGTGGTGCCGGCTCCGAAGTCATCGATGGCCAGCCGCACGCCCACGTCAGCGAGCCCCTGCAGGACCTCGATGACGTCGGGGTCACGGTCGAAGCGCACCCTCTCGGTCAACTCGAGAATGAGACTGGAGGGCAGCACGCGTGCATCGCGAAGATCCGATGCGACGACGCCGGGGAGCCCCTCGCGGATGCTCACGGGCGACACGTTGACGCTGACCTCGCTGCCCTGCGTGTGCCCCGCGGCAAGGTCATGAAGCGCGCGGCGCATGACGTAGCGATCGATCTCCGGGATGATTCCCATGTCCTCCGCGAACGGGATGAACTCGTCGGGCATGATCAGGCCGAGGTCGGGATGCCGCCACCGCACGAGCGCCTCCACCCCCACCACCTCTTCCCCCGGCAGGCGCACGATCGGCTGGTAGTGCACCACGAGGTGGCCCTCGGTGATGGCGAGCGCGAGCCCGGTGCGGATGATCGCCGTGCGCTCGCGGTTCCCGCGGACTCCGTCGTCGAGCACGAGGATTCCCGTGCCGAAGGTGTCCGCCTGCTGCAGGGCGTCCTCGGCGGCCGCGACGAGATCATCGGCGGACATCGCACGTGCGTGCGAGGCGGTGGCGATTCCGGCGGTCAGCCCCACGTGCACGGAGACCCTCGGCTCCACCACGATCGCCCCTCGCAGCCTGTTGCGGATGCTCGCAACCAGGGCCCGGCCCGCCGCACCATGTGCCCCGGGCAGCACGATCACGAACTGTCCGAAGGCACGCGCCATGCGGGCGGTGTCGGGCAGACATTCCCGAATGGCATGCGCCACCGCCGCGAGTGCCCCCTCGGCCAGCAGCACGCCCCGCGAGCCCCCGGCATCGATCTCATCCACCCGCAGCGCCAAAGCGGAGGCCGTCGCGGGGATGCCACCGGACAGCGCGAGCGACTCGAGCAGGGTCTCGAGCACCGGCAGTCCCGTGTTCCGGTCGAGCGCCCCGGTGTCGACACGGGGCCGCGTACCCGCCGCGCCGACGCGCCCCCGAGCCTCGATGAGGCCGGCCACCTGACTGGCGAGCCGAACAAGGGCCGCCACCTGCCGGCTCGTCAGCTCACGCGGCTTATCGTCGGCCACGCAGAGCGTCCCCACGGCATGCCCCTGCGCGGTGAGCACCGGCACGCCGAGGTAGAACACCACGTTCGGATCGCCCGTGACAAGGGGGTTGTCGGCGAACCGTGGGTCAAGCCGGGCATCCGGAACGATCATCGGCCCGGTGCCTGCGGCGATCGCATGGCCGCAGAACGACACGTCGCGCGACGTGCCCGTGGCGTCGATGCCCACGGCCGACTTGAAAACCTGCTCGTCCTCCTCGGTTACCGT
>JBIIQA010000053.1:0-9105 GCA_044342355.1 Miltoncostaeaceae bacterium
GACGGCGAACTGGGCCAGGTACTCCGGCCGGCACTCGGCGTTGGCGCCCCCGTCGATCATGACGATGGGGCCCGCAATCGACGGCATGGGAACGGCAAGCCCCGGCCGGATGACCCCCGGCAGCCGCCGGAGGATGAGCGTGGAGGCCGCCAGCATGGCGCCCGTGTGGCCGGCGGAGACCACCGCGCCGGCACGACCCTCGCTTACCTGGCGGCAGGCCACCACCATGGATGCATCGGGCTTGCCGCGAACGGCCTTGACGGCGTCCTCGGCCGAGTGGATCCGGTCCGAGGCGTGGACGATCTCGATGCCGTCCGGGATATCTCCGTGCTGGGCGAGCGCCTTGTCGAGAGCGGCCTCGTCACCGACGAGGAGAATGCCCACCCCTTGGCGCGCCGCCTCGATGGCGCCCGCGACCGGGACCTGCGGTGCCTTGTCGCCGCCCATCGCATCGACGGCGACGACAACGTGCGACATCAGGCGCCGGTGTCGACGACCGCGCGGCCCTTGTAGTGACCGCACACCATGCAGACATGGTGGGGCATCACCGGAGCCGTGCAGCGCGGGCAGCGGCCCAGGCGGGTCGCCGAGATGGTGTGTGTTGAACGCCGCTTATCGCGGCGGGCACGAGAGGTCTTGCGCTTGGGAACGGCCAAGGTGACTCCTGGTCGGGACCGGGTCCGGAACGACGCGGGAGACTAGCGCCTTGATGGCGCCAGCGGCAACCCGGGCCCCCGGGGTCGGTCAGGGTGCGTCTTCGGGGTCACCGCCGAGGCGCGCGCGAAGCTCTGCGAGCGCGGCCCAGCGGGGGTCGGCATCGTCCGTGACGCAATCGCACGATGCAGTGTTGAGATCGGTTCCGCACTGGGCACAAAGGCCCGCGCAGTCCTCACGGCAGAGGATCGACATCGGGAGCGCCTCGGCAATGGCATCGCGTGCCCAGGCAGACACATCGAGCTCCATACGCATGGGACCCGACAGGTACTCGCAGTCGAGGTCGTCGTCGGGCGCATCCACGTGCGTCCGGCCAGCGGCCTGGAAATCACGTGCGTCGACCGCCACATCGAGCGCGGACCCCGCGAGGCAACGCTGGCACGGACCGCGGAAGGTGGCCGCAAACCGCAGGCGCAGACCGAGGCCCGAGCCGGATGACCCGGCGTCGAGCCGGGAGTCCACCTCACGCGGGTCCGGAAGGTAGTCCTGCCCCCCGAGCCGGACCTCCTCAAGTGGCACGGCCACCTCGATGGAGGCCCCCGCCCCGGGGGCGAGGTCGAGCCGGCGAAGGTCCACGACCCCCGCCTGCTCTCCCCGTCTCCCCGTCGGCATCGGCCTAGTAGTCGTCGCCGGAGGACGCCGCGTCGGTGATGAACGTGCCATCCCCGCCGCCGTCCCCGGACGTGCCCTGAAGGCGCTCGCGGCCGCGGCGCACGGCGGCCGTGAACTTCTCGAGGTTCACCTCGAGGGTGCCCAGCACCTCGTCGGCGTAGTCCTCGGCGCCCAGTCGCACCTCGCGCTCGCGCATGCGGGCGTCGTCGAGGAGCTCGGCGGACTGCTTCTCGGCCATCCTCACGACTTCCTGCTGCGACGCCTGCCGCTCGGCCTTGTCACGGGCCTCCTCGACGATGCGATCCGCCTCGCGCTTGGCCTCGGCGAGCATCTCCTGACGCTCCTTCACGATCCAGCGCGCCTGCTTGATCTCCTCGGGGATCGTGGAGCGCATCTGGTCCAGCAGCTCGTAGACGGCTTCGCGGTCGATGCGCACCTGATCGGTCAGGGGCACCGCGCGCGCGTTGTGCACGAGGTCATCCAGCTTGTCGATGAGCGCGAGAACATCCATGGATCGTCCTTTGTCAGGCGGTGCGGCCGATTCGGTTCCGAAGGGCGGCGGCGACGTGCGGGGGAACCCAGCTGTCGACATCCGCGCCCCATGCGGCGGCCTCACGGACGCCAGAGGAACTCAGGAATGCCCACTCCGGGGAGGCGGGCAGGAAGATGGTCTCGACTTCACTGGCGAGACGACTATTGAACTGCGCCATCTGTGACTCGTAGTCGAAATCCGACGCCGTGCGGATGCCCTTCACGATCGCGGTGGCGCCGACCTCACGGGCGTGCGCGGCCAGCAGGCAGTTGAAGCCCGTGACCTCCACGTTTCCGAGATGTTCGATGCTCATCCGCACGAGATTCCTTCGCTCGTCCGCAGTGAAGAGAGGCTGCTTCTTGGTGGACCCTTCGGCGACGGATACCACGACATGAGGAAAAAGGCGTGACGCCCGCTCCACGATGTCAAGATGGCCGTACGTGACCGGGTCATAGGTTCCCGGACACAGGGCGATTCGCCCTCCAGTGCTCATGTTCCTCCCTTGGGCGTCCACAACACGGTGATCTCCGTGTCCCCGTACCTGCGAGTGGTGTCCCGTTCGACGGCGATGGCGGGAACCCCGCCTGCCCGCATGATCGCACCACGGGCGTGCTCGAGCACGATGATCGCCCCCGGTGCCGCCACGCCCGCGAGAGCGTCGGCCAGCTCGTCGAGGATGACCGGCAGGAGCGCGTAGGGCGGATCGGCCAGGATGATGTCGTAGCGCTCGTCCGCTGCGGTGGCGTCGGCGAGCGCCGCCCGCCAGCCGCCGCGGACGATGCGCACACGGGTATCCAGCCCGAGCACGGCGACATTCGCGCGCATGGCCTCCACCGCGCCGCGATCATCATCCACGCAGGTGGCGGTGGCGGCACCGCGGGACAGGGCCTCGATGGCGAGTGCCCCGGAGCCCGCGAACAGGTCGAGCACCCGGTCGCCGCCAAGCGGGCCGATGATGGCGAACAGCGATTCCTTCACCCGGTCGGAGGTGGGACGCGTGCCGGCACCAGGTGGCGCGATGAGGCGGCGCCCGCGCAGGTCTCCTGCGATCACCCTCATGCGTCCAGCAATCGTGGCATGTCGGGGAAGGCCTCGCGCACGGCTGCCCCGAGGAGCACGTGCCGGGGGTCGTCGAGGCGGGGATCGTCCTCGAGGGTGCGCTTGGCGATGCGCCGGGCCTGCGCGAGTGACCGGCGATCACGTGACAGGCGCGCGAACCGCAGGTCCGTGGGCCCCGACTGCCGGAGACCCATGATGCTGCCCTCGCCGCGGATGTCGAGGTCGATGTCCGCAAGACGGAAGCCGTCGTTGGTCTGCACGAGCGCCTCGAGGCGCCGCGTGCCGTCCTCCGCCGATGGCTCGGCGAACACAAGGCACTGGCCCGGATGCTCCCCGCGCCCCACGCGGCCTCGTAACTGATGGAGCTGGGCGAGCCCGAACCGATCGGCATCCTCGATCACCATGACGGTGGCGTTCGGGACATCGATACCCACCTCGACCACCGTCGTCGCCACGAGCACATCGCTCTCGCCGGCGGCGAACCGCGCCATGGCCGCGCGGCGCTCATCCGGGCGCTGCGCTCCATGGGCGAGCCCCACGTGAAAGCCCCGGAATGGACCTGCAGCCAGGCGCGCGGCCTCTTCCACGGCCGACCGGGCCGGGATCCCCGCGTCGTTCGCCGTCACCAAGGGGCAGATGATGTAGGCCTGATGCCCGCGACGGATCTCGGCCCGGATCTCCTCGTACGCCGCATCACGATCCTGCTCGCGCACCCAGCGGGTGGCGATGTCGGTGCGCCCGGGTGGACGCCCACGGAGTGCGGAGACGCGAAGATCCCCGTAGGCCGTGAGGGCCAGCGTCCGCGGGATGGGCGTGGCAGTCATGTAGAGAAGGTGGGCCGACTCGGCCCCCTCGCCCGCCTGGTCGGCCAGGGCCTGGCGCTGCTCCACACCGAAGCGGTGCTGCTCGTCGACGACCACGAGGCCGAGCCGGGCGAAACGCACGCCGCCGACGAGCAGGGCCTGCGTGCCCACCACCACCTGGGCGGTGCCCGTGGCCACCGCCATCTCGCGCCGGTCGCGCTCTGCCCGGGGCACATTGCCGGTGATCAGCACCGGCTGGATGCCGGCTGGCGCGAGGAGGACGTCGAGGGTGCGCAGGTGCTGCTCGGCGAGGGTCTCGGTGGGCACCAGGATCGCGGCCTGCGCCCCCGCATCAACTGCCTGTGCGCATGCGAGGGCGGCGAGCACGGTCTTGCCGGCGCCCACCTCCCCCTGCAGCAGCCTGCGCATCGGCCGCGTCCGGGCGAGGTCGCGGGCGATCTGGCGCGATACCCGCTCCTGCTCGGGGGTGAGCGTGAATGGCAGCCCGTCGCGCACCCGGGCCGGCAGGGTGCCCCCGGTGGGCAGTGGCAACGCGTGGCGCACGACCTCCTGGTGGTGCCGCACGGCGAGCAGGCCCAGCTGCAGCACCAGCAGTTCCTCGAACGCGAGACGCCGCATTGCCACTCGGGGCTCCGATGCGCTGCGTGGAAAGTGCAGCGCGAACAGGGCATCCGCCCGGGTTCCCACATCCACCCGCTCACGTATCCACGACGGGAGGATCTCCGGGGCCGCGCGCATGAGCGGGCGCGCGGCATCCACCATCTCGCGCAACTTGCGCGCGGGCAGCGCCTCGCTCGCCGGGTAGACCGGCACGAGCCCCTCCGTGTGCACGCCGCGCGATGCACCCGCGCCGAGTACCTCGTGGGCCTTGACGGTGATCTGGCGCTGGGGGCGCAGGCTCACCTGCCCGCGGATCATCAGGTCATCGCCCTCTGCCAGCACGCCGGCGAGATAGCCCTGGTTGAACCACACGGCCGTGATGGCCCCCGTGGCGTCGTGGACGCGTGCCCGCACGATCCTGAGCCCCCTCCGGCGAGTGGGAACCACCGCGATCGAGTCGAGGGTCACGCGGATCGTCGCTTCCTCCCCATCGGACAGCGTCGACACCGATCGTGCGCTGTCGTATGAGAGGTAGCGCGAGGGGAGGTGCTCGGCGAGGCCGCCGATGTCGTGGATGCCGATGGCCGCCGCACGACGGGCCGTGGCAGGCCCGGTTCCGGCGAGCTCGGTGAGCGGGGCCCCCCACCACGCCGATGCCGGACGGTGCGGCACGACATCGCCGCCAAGCGACGCCCGGGACAGGCCGAAGGCGCCTCGTTCGACGGTCATGCTGGCAACCCGGCGCCGGTTGTGGCATCGTGGCCGGGTCGTGGCGCCCTGCGCCACCCCGCAACCGCTACCCGAGGTATTTGGTCGACATGGCGAAGGTCTGCACTTCCTGTGGCAAGGGTCCCTCTTTCGGGAACAACCGCAGTCACTCCATGCGTGCGACGCCGCGTCGCTTTGACCCGAACCTGCAGAAGGTGCGGATCATGGTCGGCAGCACTCCGACGCGCGCCTACGTCTGCACCCGCTGCCTCAAGGCCGGCAAGGTGCAGAAGGCCGTCTCCGGCACCTAGGACCGGCCCGCTCCCCCCGGGCCCATCGCCCGGGCGGACGCCAACAGGTTGATCATCGACACGGCCGCATCAGCGGCCTCGTCACCCTTGTTGCCCTTGTCGCCACCCGCGCGCGCGACCGCCTGCGCCATGGTCTCGCAGGTGAGGATGCCGAACGCACACGGCACGCCGGTATCGAGGGACACGCGCATGAGCCCGTGCGCGGCGGAGTCGCAGACGTAGTCGAAGTGGGCGGTCTCGCCGCGGATGACCGCCCCGAGGGCCATGACGGCGCCATACCGGCCGGTGGCCGCGAGCGCGGCGGCAGCAGCGGGTGCCTCGAAGGCCCCGGGAATCCAGTGCACGTCGACCTGGTCCGCGTTCACCCCGCTCTCCGCCAGGCGGTCGATGGCCCCCTGGAGGAGGGCATCGGCGATGCCGCGGTGAAAGCCGGCCACGACCGCGGCGATGCGGACTCCGGAGGTGGCGATCTGCTCGGCGGGCGGTGCGGGATCAGTTCGGGCCATGGCGCGACAGGGTACGCGGCGCCGCGGCCGGATCGTGTCCGGACGGCCGTCTGGCACACTCGCTGGATGAGACGCCTCCCCCCGCTTGTCTCCGCTGCGCTCGCCGCGGTCGCCATGGGCGCAGTCGCCACAGCGGCCTCGTCCGCCCCGGTTGCATTCACGACGTGCGCCGCGCGCGCACCCGTGCAGTGCGGCACGCTCGTGGTCCCACTCGACCGGGCAGACCCGGCCAAGGGCACGCTCTCCCTCCACGTGGAGCGCCTCCGTAGCCGCGCGGAGCGCAGAGGCGTGCTGGTGCTGCTCGCGGGTGGCCCGGGCCAGGCCGGGACGCCCATCTCGCCGGAGGACCCGGTCGCGGCGGCGGTGCCCGGATGGGACGTCGTGATGCTGGACCAGCGCGGCACCGGGAAGGGCGCACTCCGGTGCCCGGCGCTCGACCGGAGGAACTCCGCCCAGTCGCCTGCCGACATCGCCCGGTGCGCCGAGGAACTCGGCCCGCGACGCGCCTTCTTCACCACCACCGACAGCGTGCTCGATATCGAGGCCCTGCGCGGCGCCCTCGGCGAGGAGCGCATCGCACTCGGCGGCATGTCGTATGGCACGTACGTCACCCAGTACTACGCGCAGCGCTTCCCCACACGGGTGAGCCACATGGTGCTCGACTCAGTGATTGACCCGGCCACCATGGATGGGTTCGAGCCCCAGTCATTCGGTGCGGTGCCCCGCGTGCTCACCGATCTGTGTGCGCGGAACCGCTGCAGGGGCATCACCCCCGATCCGGTGGGTGACGTGGCGGGTCTTGTGGCCGCCACTGCCTCCCGCCCACTGCGCGGCAACCGCACCACCATGCGCGGCACCGTGGTGCGCGATTCAATCGGTGGGCCGGATGCGCAGGGTGACCTGCCATCACTTCTGATGGCCGGTGACCTCGGCAGCACGCTGCGCACGATGTGGCCCGGCGCCACGCGCGCCGCCCGTAACGGCGACGCGGCACCGATGCTGCGCCTGGCCACGCTCATCTCCGGCGGCACCGCACCGCCCCCCGGTGAGATATCGAGCGCCCTCTTCTTTTCCACGCTCTGCGCCGACACGGCGCTCCCCTGGTCGAGCACGACGCCGGTGGGCCAGCGGGCCGCGATGATGCGGAGCTCCGCCGATGCGATCGGCGCCGCCGCGTTCGCACCCTTCGGGATCGCCAACGCCCTGTCGGGCACCATCGTGGACTTCTGCCAGACGTGGCCCGAGGCCAGCGTGGACCCGCTCGCCGTTGGCCCCCTCCCCGCGGTCCCGACGCTGCTGCTGAATGGCGGCCAGGACCTCCGGACCCCGGTGGAAGCGGCGACTGCCGTGGCCGCCCGCATCCCGGGATCCGCCGTGCTGGTGGCCCCGGGTGCCGGGCACTCCGTGCTCTACCAGTACGCCTGCGCCCGGTCCCAGCTGGGCAACCTCATGGCAGGTCGCCGCATCGCGACCGCCGCATGCAACCGCGAGGCCCCGGTGCCCACGGCCATCCCCGTGCCCCCGTCGACGGTCGGGAAGATGCGCCCCACCGGCGCGCCCGGCACAGCCGGGCGCGTGGCCCACGCCGCCCGCGCGGCGATCCAGGATGGCGTGCGCTCGCTGGGTGCCGCCGCCGACGCCGGGGTAGCGGCCCTGCCGGGGATCCGCGGGGGGCTCGCCCGCCAGCGCGACCTGCTCGGCGGAGTCATCTCGTACTCCCGCTTCAGCGCCGTCTCCGGCGTGCGGGTGACCGGGCAGCTCCGGTTCAACGGCACCACGTTCACGGGGGCCGTCCGCGTGGACGGGCCGGGCGCCTGGGATGGAACCCTCTACCTCGCCCGCGGGGGCCAGCGCGCCTATACGGGACGCATCGGTGGCGTGCCGGTGCGCATCCCCCTGGGCTAGTACCGCGCGCTACCCCGGGGCGTGCGCACCACGATGGGCGCGCACTCCCGCGGCGAGACCGGCGACAACGAGGATCACCCCGAGTCCCTGCCATGCGTCAAACGCCGCCTCACCCCACGCCAGGGCGGCGAGGATGGCCATGGGTGGTGCGAGCACCTCGAACAGGGCGACCCGCGTGGCACCGAGGATGGGAAGTGCCCAGGTCGCGACAACGACCGGGATGAGCGCTCCCACCACCCCGATGTAGAGCGCGCCGCCCACCACCTGCTCTTCCTCGAAGACGATCGACCCGGGAACGATCCCGAGTGCGAGACACAGGACCAGGGCGGACACGGCTGCGCTCGCGAACGCCACGCCGATCACCGGGCCGGCCGACGTGCACGGCCGGCATGCGGCGAGCGCCGTGAGGGCGATCGCGCTGCAGGCGGAGGAGGCAAGGGCGAACCACACTCCGTCTGCGCCGACACCCCCGAGCCAGGTGTCTCCCGGCGTCAGGCAGTAGAAGCCAACGAGGGCGGCGATCACCGCCATGACGAGGCTGGGTGTGGGGCGCACCCGGCCGCGAACCACCCACGCGGCGAGCAGTAGCACCGGTGCGAGACTCGACAGCACGACCGCCTGGGGAACCTCCAGAGACGCCAGCGAGAGGAGGAAGAGCTCCTCCGCACCGAAGATCGCGATACCGGCCAACACGGCCATCGCCCACCACCGGGAACCCGCCGAGCGCAGCGCCGCCAGGTGCCCGCGGGCACCCGTGCCGGCCAACACGCCGAGTACCGCGACGAGGGCGACGCACATCGAGAGCAGCGTGACCTGGGCCTTCTCCGCGAGAAGGATGACCTCGGGCGTGACGACGGCCTCGCTGATCCCGAGCGCGAGCCCGCCGCCCGCGAGGAGAGCGAGCGCGAGCGACCGGGATGGAACCTCCGGCGCGGCACCGGGCTCACCCGACCCGATCGCGCCAATGGCCTGGAGACCCACGCCGATGGCCACCACGGCGGTCTGATAGGTAAGCGAGCGTCCGATCAGGTCACCTCCGCCGAACGGCCCTCCCCCGGACACGACCACCTCGGCGGCGAATCCGAAGATCACGAGCATGGCCAACGCCGCGCCCCGGGGGCCACCGCGACCCGCGAGCAGCGCCGTCACGAGGATGAGCGGCAGCAGGGCCACCCCGTGACCGAGGCTGAAGAACATCCACGCGAGGAGTGCAGTGGCCACCAGAAGGGCGCCGACCTCGACGAGGCGGGACGGGGCCACCCGGTCGCGTGCACGAAGGACGAGGACGGTGACGGCCCCACCCACGACGATGAAGCCCGTCACGGTCGAGAGCA
>JBIIQA010000054.1:0-9018 GCA_044342355.1 Miltoncostaeaceae bacterium
GCTCCCGCGGCGCAGCGTGGCGCGCGTGCCGTCAGCCAGCAGGACGTCGAGCTCCACCAGGTGGTCGGCGGTCATTCCATGCACCACGGATCTCGCGCCGGCAGAGTTGTTGCCGATCATTCCGCCGAGAGTGGCCCTGCTCGACGTGGCGACGTCAGGTCCGAACATGAGGCCGTGCGCCGCGGCCGCGCGGTTGAGGTCGTCGAGAACCGTCCCGGGTGCCACGCGGGCCGTGCGGGAACCCGGATCCACCTCGACGGACCGCATCGCCGAGCAGTCGACGATGAGTCCGTTCCCGAGAGCCTGCCCGGCCAGGCTCGTGCCGGCACCCCGCATGGTGAGGGGCAGTCCGTGCCGCGCGCAGGCCCCGACGGCGAGCGCGAGGTCGTCGGCGCACACGGCCCTGAGGGCCCCGATGGGCTGCCTCCTGTAGAGGCTGGCGTCCACGGCGTAGAGCTCGCGCGTCGCCGTGTCCCCCCGCACATCACCGCGCACCTCACGGGCGAGTTCCAGCAGCGCCTGATGGGCCTCATCCACGCTGTGATCCTATGCCGGGACCGCTCAACGACGTCGTCCTTGCGAGCCGCGTCCGGCGTGCTACATTCCACCGGCTCGAAAGAGCGAGGGCCTCTTGACGCGCGGCCATTTGGGCCGCGCGACGTATGTAGAGCCCGGTTTCGGAAGCACTTGCGGGTGTCGGCCCCAATGGTCGCACGCCCGCTCGGACGCGCATGAGGAGCAAGTGATGGCGAAGGAGAAGTTCGATCGCTCGAAGCCCCACGTCAACGTGGGCACCATCGGTCACGTCGACCACGGCAAGACGACCCTCACTGCTGCCATCACCCAGACGCTCAGTCAGAAGTTCGGCGGCGAGGTGCGCAGCTTCGATGAGATCGACAACGCCCCCGAGGAGCGCGAGCGCGGCATCACCATTGCCACCTCGCACGTCGAGTACGAGACGGAGGGCCGCCACTACGCCCACGTCGACTGCCCGGGGCACGCCGACTACATCAAGAACATGATCACGGGTGCAGCGCAGATGGACGGCGCGATCCTCGTGGTGTCAGCCGCCGACGGCCCGATGCCGCAGACCCGTGAGCACATCCTGCTCGCCCGCCAGGTGGGCGTGCCGTACATCGTGGTCGCCCTCAACAAGGCGGACATGGTGGATGACCCCGAGCTCCTCGAGCTCGTCGAGCTTGAGGTCCGTGAGCTGCTCTCGGCCTACGACTTCCCGGGTGACGACATCCCCGTCATCCAGGTCTCGGCCCTGAACGCCCTGAACGGCGACGCCGCCGCGCAGGAGCAGGTTCTCGAGCTCATGCAGGCTGTGGACGACTACGTGCCGCTCCCCGAGCGCGACGTGGACAAGCCGTTCCTCATGCCTGTCGAGGACGTCTTCACGATCACCGGTCGCGGCACCGTCGCCACCGGTCGCGTGGAGCGCGGCATCATCAACGTCAACGAAGAGGTCGAGATCGTCGGCATGCAGGCGGCCGTCGAGAAGACCGTCGTCACCGGCGTCGAGATGTTCCGCAAGCTCCTCGACCAGGGTCAGGCCGGCGACAACATCGGCGCCCTGCTCCGCGGCGTGAAGCGCGAGGACATCCAGCGTGGCCAGGTCCTGGCCAAGCCGGGGTCCATCACCCCGCACACCAAGTTCAAGGCGCAGGTGTACGTGCTCTCCAAGGAGGAGGGCGGTCGCCACACGCCGTTCGTCAATGGCTACCGGCCGCAGTTCTACTTCCGCACCACCGACGTGACCGGCGTCATCCAGCTCCTGGACGGGGCGGAGATGATCATGCCCGGCGACAACGCGGTGCTTGAGGTCGAACTCATCGTGCCGATCGCCATGGAGGACGGACTCCGCTTCGCCATCCGCGAGGGTGGCCGCACCGTCGGTGCGGGTGTCGTGGAGCAGATCCTCGAGTAGTGGTTCCTGCAGTACGGGCCCCGTCACCCCGAAGGTGGGGGGACGGGGCCCTCGCTTTCCCCGGGAAGTACGAGACGAAGCCGACCGAGAAGACCGAACCTTGATCACGCAGAACAAGATCCGTATCCGGCTCAAGGCCTATGACCATGAGCTGATCGACAAGAGCGCGGCGTCCATCGTTGAGACGGCGCAGCGGAGTGGTGCAACCATCTCCGGCCCCGTGCCGCTCCCCACCGAGTGCCACCGCTACTGCGTCATCAAGGGTCCGTTCAAGGACAAGGACTCGCGGGAGCACTTCGAGGTGCGCACGCACAAGCGCCTCATCGACATCTTTTCCCCCACGCCCAAGACGGTTGATTCTCTGATGCGCCTCGACCTTCCGGCCGGCGTCGACATCGAGATCAAGGTCTGATCGTGGCTGCGATCATCGGACGCAAGGTCGGAATGACCCAGATCTTCGCCGAGGACGGCGCGAGGGTTCCCCTCACCGTCATCGAGGCGGGCCCCTGCCCCGTGGTGCAGGTGAAGACCGACGAGCGCGACGGTTACTCCGCCGTGCAGCTCGGCTTCGGGGCGGCCAAGCCGAAGCACATCAACAAGCCTGAGCAGGGGCACCTCGCGAAGGCCGGTGCACCGCTCATGCGACACCTCCAGGAGTTCTCCCCCGAGGAGCTCGGTCTGGATGACGTCGCCGAGGGCCAGTTCGTCACCGTCGAATCCTTTGTCCCCGGCTCGTACGTCAAGGTGACGGGCACCTCAAAGGGCAAGGGCTACGCCGGAACGATCAAGCGTCACAACTTCAAGCGCGGACCGAAGAGCCACGGCTCCCACAACGTCCGCGGTCCCGGCTCCATCGGCGCCGCGGCCTACCCGGCCCGCGTGTTCAAGGGCATCCGGATGGCCGGCCACATGGGCGCCCGTCAGGTCACCCAGCGCGGCCTCCAGGTGGTCGACCGCGATGTGGAGCGCAATCTTCTGCTTGTCAAGGGTGCCGTCCCCGGCGCCGTTGGCTCGATCGTCTGCGTGAGGCCCGACTGATGGCGGCTCATCTCCTTTCCAACACCGGCTCCGCATCCGGCTCCGCCGACATCGGCGCCGAGCTTGCTGCGCAGGACATCAAGCCGCACCTCATCCACGAGGCCGTGACGGCCGAGCTGGCATGGCGTCGCGCCGGAACGCACAGCACGAAGACCCGTTCCGACGTGCGCGGTGGCGGTGCCAAGCCGTGGCGCCAGAAGGGCACAGGCCGCGCCCGCGCGGGCTCGAATCGCTCGCCCATCTGGACCGGCGGTGGCGTGGTGTTCGGCCCGCACCCCCGCTCGTACGGTGGAAAGATCAACCGCAAGGCCCACCGGCAGGCGTTCCGCTCGGCCCTCAAGGCCCACGTGGAGCGCGGCAGCATCGCCGTCATGGAGCCCACCGGCTGGGACACCCCATCCACCAAGCGCGCCGGCGAGTACCTGGCCAAGGCGCCGGAGGACATGGCGGCCCGTCCGCTTCTCGTGGTGGTCACCGAGTCGGCCTCGCCCGAGGCACTGTCGTTCCGCAACATGCGCGATGTCCGCGTCATCGAGGCCCGCGACATCGAGACCGTCGACATCATGGCCGGCCGTTCGGTGCTGGTGGAGCGCGAGGTCTGGGACCGCTGGAACGGCGCCGCCGCTCCCGCCGACGCCGAGGGGGATGAGGCATGAGCGACGAGCTCCGCAATGACGTCCGCCGGGCGATCGTGAGCCCGGTTGTCTCCGAGAAGAGCTACCTGCTGGTGCAGGCGCACAACCAGTACACCTTCCGCGTCCTCGATGACGCGCACAAGGTGGAGATCCGCCAGGCCGTCGAGGAACTCTTCGACGTGACCGTCACGGACGTGCGCACCGTCAAGGTCCAGCCGAAGCCGAAGCGCCGCGGCCGCACCGCGGGCACGCGGCCCGGTTGGAAGAAGGCCATCGTCGAGCTTCAGCCCGGCGACAGCATCGACATCTTCGAGGGTGCCTGATGGGTATTCGCAAGCATAAGCCGACCTCTCCGGGGCGCCGTTTCGTGGCCAGCTCCGACTTCGAGGAGGTCACCAAGAGCACTCCCGAGAAGTCTCTTCTCGAGCCCATCCACAAGACGGGTGGCCGCAACAACAACGGCCGCATCACCACCCGGCACAAGGGCGGAGGCCACAAGCGCCGCTACCGGGTCATTGACTTCAAGCGCACGAAGGACGGCGTTCCCGCCCGCGTCGCCGCCATTGAGTACGACCCAAACCGCACGGCGCGCATTGCGCTGCTCCACTACGCCGACGGCGAGAAGCGCTACATCCTGGCGCCGCTTCGCCTTGAGGTGGGGGACACCGTCATGAGCGGCGCCGGCGCAGACATCCGACCCGGCAACGCCCTGGCACTGCGCGATATCCCGACGGGTACCGTCGTGCACAACGTGGAGCTGCAGATCGGTCGCGGTGGCCAGCTGTGCCGCTCGGCCGGCACCGGCGCACAGCTGATGGCGAAGGAGGGCGACTACGCCACCCTGCGCCTTCCGAGCTCGGAGATGCGCATGGTGCACATCGACTGCCGCGCTACGGTGGGCCAGATCGGCAATACATCCCACGCCAACGAGGTGGGCGGCAAGGCCGGCCGCAGCCGCTGGCGCGGTGTGAGGCCCACGGTTCGCGGTTCCGCCATGAACCCGGTCGACCACCCCCACGGTGGTGGTGAGGGCAAGAGCAACTCGGGTCGCCATCCGGTGACCCCCTGGGGCAAGCCGACCAACGGTCACCGCACGCGTGACCCGAAGAAGGCAAGCCAGAAGATGATCGTCCGCGGACGCAAGCGCGGCAAGCACACGGAAGGCCGATGAGTCGTAGCCTCAAGAA
The DNA here is from genome assembly GCA_044342355.1 of Miltoncostaeaceae bacterium. GTDB lineage: Bacteria > Actinomycetota > Thermoleophilia > Miltoncostaeales > Miltoncostaeaceae > SYFI01. Next base: position 4,794 of record JBIIQA010000054.1, read on the forward strand.
GGGTCCATTCGTCGACCCCAAGCTCATGAAGAGGATCGAGGACATGAACGCCTCGAGCGAGAAGCGCATGCTCCGTACCTGGTCGCGCTCTTCGACAATCTTCCCCGAGATGGTGGGACACACCATCGCCGTGCACGACGGCCGGAAGCACGTGCCCGTATTCATCTCCGAGAGCATGGTGGGGCACAAGCTGGGCGAGTTCGCGCCCACTCGTACCTACAAGGGCCACGGCGACGACCGACAGACCTCGAGGCGCTGACGTGAGCACCGAGACCACTGCAGAGGCCTCCGAGGTGGAGGCCACGGATGCCGCGGCCACCGACGTGGAGGCCCCGGAGGGAACCGAGACCGGGTCCCCCGAGCCCACGGCCAACGAGCCTGCCCGCTCCGACAAGACGAAGAACCGCACCCCCGCGCGCCCGGAGGCCACGGCCAAGTTCGTGCGCGTATCGGCCCGCAAGGCCCGCCTGGTGGCCGACATCATCAGGGGCAAGTCGGTACCCGAGGCGCAGGCCATCCTCGCCTTCGCCACTCGCGACGCGGCCGTGCCGGTGCGCAAGGTGCTTGAGTCGGCAATGGCGAACGCCGACCACAACGCCGGGCTCGACGTCCGCGAGCTCTTCATCACCCGCGTGACGATCGACGAGGGTCCGACCATGCGCCGGTTCCGTCCGCGCGCTCAGGGTCGCTCAAGCCGCATCAACAAGCGCACCTGCCACATCACGATTGGCCTCGGAGTTCCCGGGGCAGAGGGGCGTGCCTGATGGGTCAGAAGGTCAACCCCACCGGATTCCGCATCGGCATCATTCAGGGCTGGAAGAGCAACTGGTACACCGAGCGTGACTACGCGGCCTACCTCGACGAGGACCGTGCCGTCCGTAACCACATCACGGGCAAGCTCAGCCACGCCGGCCTTGCCGATATCCAGCTCCGCAAGGATGCCAGCAAGCTCACCGTGGACATCTTCACGGCCCGCCCGGGCATCGTGATCGGAAAGAGCGGCTCTGAGGTCGATGCCCTGCGGCGCGAGCTCAATGCCCTCACCGGCAAGCAGATCCAGATCAACATCAACGAGATCAAGCGCCCCGAGCTTGACGCGACCCTGGTGGCGCAGTCGATCGCGGAGCAGCTCGAGGGGCGTGTCTCGTTCCGCCGCGCGATGAAGCGCGCGCTCACCTCGGCCATGCGTTCGGGCGCCCAGGGCGCCAAGGTGCAGTGCGGTGGCCGCCTCGGTGGTTCGGAGATGTCGCGCTCGGAGCACTACTCCGACGGTCGCGTTCCGCTCCATACGCTGCGCGCCGATATCGACTACGGATTCGCTGAGGCGAAGACGACCTTCGGCCGGATCGGCGTGAAGGTGTGGATCAACAAGGGCGAGGTGCTGCCCGAGGGTGTCGTTGACGCCCGCGGCCGCACCATCGACGCCGATGCGCCCCCGCCGCGCCGCCCCCGCCGGGACAACCGCAGTGGTGGCGGTGCCGGCGGCGGTGGTGGTGGCGGCGGACGTGGTCGCGGCGGCCAGAGCCGTGGTGGCCAGGGCGGCGGACAGGGTGGCCCGCAGGGTCAGGGAGCGAGGTGACGCCATGCTGATGCCGAAGCGCACCAAATTCCGCAAGGCCCATCGCGGCCGCAGGAGGGGTATGGCCAAGGGGAATCAGGAGGTCTCGTTCGGGCAGTACGGCCTGAAGTCGCTCGAGAACGCCTGGGTCACCAACCGCCAGATCGAATCCGCCCGTGTGGCGATGACCCGTCACATCAAGCGCCAGGGCAAGGTGTGGATCAATCTGTTCCCGCATCTTCCTGTCACCAAGAAGCCTGCAGAGACCCGCATGGGTTCCGGCAAGGGTTCGCCCGAGTCGTGGGTTGCCGTGGTCAAGCCCGGCAAGGTCATGTTCGAGCTCTCCGGTGTTCCGGAGGAGACCGCGCGGGAGGCCATGCGCCTTGCCGCGATGAAGCTGCCCGTGAAGTGCAAGTTCGTGACGCGTGAGGACGCTTAGGTAATGCCGACGCAGAAAGCCAGTGAACTGCGCGCGCTGTCTGACGACCAGCTCGCCCTTAAGCTCGAGGAGTCGCGACAGGCGCTCTTCAACCTGCGCTTCCAGCTGCCCACAGGGTCGCTCGAGCGCACCAGCGAGATCGGCATCCGCAAGCGCGAGATCGCCCAGATCCTGACGATCGCGCGCGAGCGGGAGCTCGCGACGGAGGAGGCAGCCCGTGGCTGAGACGCCCCAGGAGAGCGTGTCCCGACGCAAGACGCGTCAGGGCGTGGTGACAAGTGACGCCCGCGATCGCACCATCACGGTGCGCGTGGACACCTCGCGCCGTCACCCCATTTACGGCAAGACCGTCCGCTCATCGTCGAAGTTGCACGCGCACGACGAGCGTAATGAGGCCGGCGTGGGCGATGTTGTCCGCGTCATCGAGAGCAGGCCGCTCTCGAAGCAGAAGCGCTGGCGTCTGGTCGAGATCGTCGAGAAGGCCCGCTAGGAGCTCCGGATGATCCAGAACGAATCACGACTCCGCGTCGCGGACAACACGGGGGCCCGCGAGATCCTCTGCATCCGCGTGCTCGGCGGCAGCAGGCGCCGGTACGCGCACGTTGGCGACACCATCGTCGCCACCGTGAAGCAGGCGACCCCGAATGGCTCGGTGAAGAAGGGCGAGGTCGTCAAGGCCGTCGTTGTGCGCACCAAGAAGTCGCACCCGCGCGACGATGGAACGTTCATCGCCTTTGACGAGAATGCCGCCGTCATCATCGACAACGCACAGAACCCGCGCGGCACGCGCATATTCGGGCCGGTGGCCCGCGAGCTTCGCGAGAAGCAGTTCATGAAGATCGTGTCCCTCGCACCGGAGGTGCTTTAGTGCCTGCGCGCATCAAGAAGGGCGATCAGGTCATGTGCGTTGCCGGTAAGGACAAGGGCCGTACCGGCACCGTCCTCGAGGTCATGCCCGATGATGGCCGTGTCCTCGTGGAGGGCATCAACATCGTGAAGCGCCACACCAAGGCGCGTCCGCCGGAGGATCCAGGCGGGATCATCGAGAAGCCCGCCCCGGTTCACCTCTCGAACGTCATGCCGATCGACCCGTCGGACCAGAAGCCGTGCCGGGTTCGCATCGAGGAGAAGGGTGGAAAGCGCATCCGCGTTTCCGCCCGCACCGGGGAGGCCCTGGATTGAGCACCGACATCGCAGTTCCGCCTGCGCGACTCAAGGCGCAGTACGAGGACGACATCCGCCAGAAGCTGATGGAGCAGTTCTCGTACTCGTCCACCATGGAGATCCCGCGCATCGAGAAGATCACGCTCAACATGGGTGTGGGCGAGGCCAAGCAGAACACCAAGCTCCTCGATGAAGCCGTGGAGCAGCTCGCGACCATCGCCGGCCAGCGTCCCGCCATCACGCGCGCCCGCACGTCCATCGCCCAGTTCAAGCTGCGCGAGGGAATGCCGATCGGCGCCAAGGTCACCCTGCGTGGTGCCCGCATGTGGGAGTTCCTCGACCGGCTCACGTCGGTTGCGCTCCCGCGTATCCGTGACTTCCGCGGCATCAACCCCGACGGGTTCGATGGCCGGGGCAACTACAATCTTGGCCTGCGCGAGCAGACCATCTTTCCCGAGATCGACTACGACAAGGTCGACAAGGTCCGTGGCCTGAACGTCACGATCACCACCTCGGCGAAGACCGACGAGGAGGCCCGTGCGCTGCTCGGGTACCTCGGAATGCCGTTCCGTGCGGAGGGCTACAGCGCCGAAGAGCGTGCTGCCCGCCGCCGCAAGAAGTTGCGCAAGTACAGCGGCCGCGGCCGCAGGCGATAGAGGAAGGTTCCCGAAACCGTGGCGAAGACGTCCCTCAAGGTGAAGGCCTCGCGGCCGACCAAGTACCCCACGCAGGCGTACACCCGGTGCCACCGGTGCGGTCGCTCGCGGGCGGTTTTCCGCAAGTTCGGCCTCTGCCGCATCTGCCTGCGCGATGAGGCCCATGCCGGCCACATCCCCGGCATGACGAAGTCGAGCTGGTAGCCAGATGCTGACTGATCCCATCGCAGACATGCTCACGCGCATCCGCAATGCCAATCTGGCGCTGCACGACATCGTCGAGATGCCCGGGAGCCGACTCAAGACCGATATCGCACGGGTTCTCGAGGAGCAGGGGTACATCGCCGGCTATGAGTCGGCCGATGACGGCACCCGCGCCACGCTCACCGTGAAGCTCAAGTACGACGA
>JBIIQA010000007.1:0-28796 GCA_044342355.1 Miltoncostaeaceae bacterium
CACGAGGTGGTCAACCTCGACAAGCTGACGTACGCGGGAAACACCGCGAACGTGGCCGAGTTGATGAACGACCCGCGGTACTCGTTCATCCACGGCGACATCGCCGACCCGGAGATCGCGCGCAAGGCCGTGCAGGGCTGCGAGGTGGTCATCAACCTCGCGGCGGAGAGCCACGTGGACCGCTCGCTGCACAACCCCACGGAGTTCATCGAGACCGACGTGGTGGGGACCGCCACGCTCATCATGGCCGCACGCGAGGCCGGCGTTCGCCGGTTCGTGCAGGTGAGCACCGATGAGGTGTACGGATCCATCCCCACGGGAGCGTTCACCGAGACCGACCCCATCCGGCCGTCATCGCCCTACTCGGCCAGCAAGGCCGGCGGCGACCTCCAGGCGCTCGCCATCCACCACACCTTCGGGTACGACGTGGTCATCACCCGCGGGTCCAACACCTACGGGCCGCGCCAGTACCCCGAGAAGCTCATTCCCCTTTTCGTCACGAATGCACTCGACGGGCTCCCCCTGCCGGTCTACGGCGACGGCCAGCAGATCCGCGACTGGATCCACGTGCGCGACCATGCCGAGGGCATCTGGTTCGCCATGGAGAGCGGCGAGGCCGGCGAGGTCTACAACGTGGGTGGCGGCAACGAGTGGCCCAACCTCGACATCACGAGCCGCATCCTCGCCCACACCGGCGCCTCGGATGATCTCATCACCTACGTCGAGGACCGCCCGGGGCATGACCGCCGGTACGCCCTCGACACGTCGAAGCTGCGTGCCATGGGCTGGGCGCCGAAGGTGGACTTCGACGAGGGCCTCGAGGCCACTGTCGGCTGGTACCGCGACAGCCGTCCGTGGTGGGAGCCGATCAAGAGCGGCGAGTACGCCGAGTGGTACGCGACGAATTACGCGGCACGATGATGTCCCGCGCCATCGCCGTGGCATCCACCGCGGCCCTGACTCTCGCCCTGCCCACCGCCGCCTTCGGGGCGGTGGGCGACATCACCGAGTTCTCGCGGGGCATCTCACCGGCGTCTGCTCCGCTCGCCATCACGAGCGGCCCCGACGGCGCCCTGTGGTTCACCCAGGCCGGTGACGACAACTACGGGGTGGCACGCATCACCACGCGCGGCCGGGTGACCGAGTTCCGCGCCGGTATCTCGGAGGGCGCGCGCCCCTTCGGCATCACTGCCGGACCGGACCGCAACCTGTGGTTCACGGAGCTCGCAGGAATGCGCATCGCGCGCATCACGCCCCGCGGCGTGGTGACCGAGTTCGGCCCCGGCATCGACCCGATGGCCGGCGCGGGCGCGGCCCCCGCCCCTTCGGGAATCACATGGGGACCGGGGGGCCGCGTGTGGTTCACCGAGCTCGGTGCCAGCGCCGTCGGCAACATCACGATGGCCGGCGTCACCACCACCTTCTCGAAGGGGATCGAGCGCGGCGCCGGACCCTTCGACATCTCCACGGGCGCCGACGGCAACCTCTGGTTCACCGGCGCCTGGAACGGCGCGAAGGACGTCCCGGGCAACGCGATCTACCGCATCACACCTACTGGCGTGGTCACGCGGTTCACCCGCGGCATCCCGCGCGCGTCGAAGCCCGCGGGCATCACCCGCGGCCCGGATGGCGCCATGTGGTTCACCATGAACGACGCGGACGCGATTGGCCGCATCACCACACGGGGCGCGGTGACGGTGTTCCGGAAGGGCATCCCGAAGGGGTCGAAGCCGGGGCTCATCACCTCCGCTGCCGATGGCAACCTCTGGTTCACGCTGCCCGATGGCAATGCGATCGGCCGCATCACCCCCCGCGGCGTGGTCACCACCTTCTCGAGAGGGCTGTCGAAGGGCGCCGGGCCGCTCGGCATCACCGATGGCCCCGATGGCAACGTGTGGTTCACCGAGCTTGCGGGCAATCGCATCGGGCGCATTGAGACCGGTGCCCGCAGGCCACCCGTGCGCGTCGCCGGCTGACCTGCGGGACCTACCTGATGCGGAAGCGCAGCGGGTAGGTCGAGTGGTACCGCATGCCCGTGGAGGCGTCCTCCACCTCGGCGAAGACCGTGAGGATGCCCGGGGCGTGACGGTGCCGGTGGGTGACGCGGTGCCCGATTCCCCCGGCTTTGCACCAGCGAATGGTCAGTTTGGTCTATCGGGTTCCGGGCACTTGGAGCACGGCGCCTACTGATTCGCGAGCAGTTCCTCTTCGGGAACGTCGCGCCAGACGCGGGCCGGCAGGCCGGCCACGAGCTTGCCGGCGGGGATGTCCTTGGTGACGAGCGCGCCCGCGGCCACGAAGGCCTCCTCGCCGATCTCGATCCCGGGCAGGATCACCACGCCTCCGCCGATGCGTGCGGCCCGGCGGATGGTGGCGCCCTTCAGCGCGCTGTGGCGCGCCTCGGTGCGCCCCATGAAATTGTCGTTCGTGGTCGTGACGCAGGGGGCGATGAAGACATCATCCTCAAGCGTCGACAGGCGGGTGATGTACGAATTGCTCTGGATGGAGCACCGTGATCCGATGGCCACCTGGTTCTCGATGCACACGCCCCGGCCCACCCCGCAGTCCTCGCCGATGGTCACGTTCTCGCGCACGAAGGCCTGGTCGCCGATGACGGTGCGGGCGCCCACGGTGCTGCCCGCGAACACCACGGCACCTGAGCAGATGGTGACGCTCGCGCCGAGCACGAGGCCGGGCAGGTCCTTCTTCGTGGCGGTGGAACGGCTGGCCAGCTTGGGGCTCTTCCCGAGCACCACGTTGTCCTGGATGACGCAGCCCGGCCCGATGACCGTGCCGGCGTGAATCACGACGTTGGCCCCGATCTCGACGTCCCCGGGGATGACCACGCCCTCTCCCAGCACAAGGTTCTCGCGGCTCATCGGGACGCTCCTTCGAGGGTGACGGGTCGGCCGGACTCGGCCAGTGACTTGTCCATGGCCTCCAGCACCTCGACCGTGGCAAGGCCCGCCCAGGCGTCGGCGATCGGCGGTTCGCCCGAGCGGATGCTGTCGAGGAAGTGCTGGCACACAAGGCGCAGGGGCTCGGCCGAGTCGATCTTCGGGCTGAAGATGTCGCCCGAGCGCACCTGGATGTATTCGCCGTACTCACCGGTGCGCGGCACGGGGCCCTTGTCGTACACGGTGATCTTGCGCTCGCTCTCCATGTCGTCGAACACGACCATGCGCTCGGAGCCGATGACCGTCATGCGGCGCATCTTGTGCGGGTCGAGCCACGACAGGTGCAGGTGGCCGATCACGCCGCTCTCGAACAGGATGCGCCCGAACACGACGTCCTCGACGCCCTCCTGCAGATAGCAGGCGCCGGTGGCCGACACCTCGACTGCGGGCTCGCCCACGATGTGGAGCATCACGCTGATGTCGTGGGGCCCCAGGCTCCACAGGGCGTTCTCATCTTTTCGCACGATGCCGAGGTTGAGGCGGTTGCCGTAGAGGTAGTGCACATCGCCCAGGTGGCCGGTGTCGACCAGTTCCTTCACCTTGGTGACGGCGGGGTGCAGCACCAGCAGGTGATCCACCATGCAGGTAACGCCCGCGGCCTTGGCGGCCTCGGCCACGGCACGGGCGTCGGCCGTGGTCAGCGCCAGGGGCTTCTCCACGAACACGTGCTTGCCGGCGGCGATGGCCTTCAGGGCCAGGGCGGCGTGGGTGGGAACCGGCGTGGCGATGACCACCGCGTCGGTTTCGGGGTCGGCCAGCACCTCGTCGAGGTCCGTCGTGAACCTCGTGCGCGGGAAGGCGGAGCGATGGCGGTCGAGCAGCCCCTCGTCCAGGTCGCAGGCCCAGCGCAACTCGGAGCCCTCGATGCGGTCGAAGTTGCGGGCCAGATTCGGGCCCCAGTAGGACATGCCCACCACCGCCACGCGGAGCGGAGTCACAGGGTCCACACGTTCTCCCCTCGAGGAACTGCGTTGCGGAAGTCCACCACCAGGTCGCTCTTCGCGGCCACATCCACCCAGTCGATTCCCGCGTGCGCGGTGACCACCACGACGGCGTCGGCCGCACCCATGGTGGTGTCATCGAGCGGAACGCTGGTGAGGGCCACGTCGATGCCGTGGCCGGGTTCGAGCATGGGCACGTGGGGGTCGTGGTAGCTCACATCGGCCCCGCGCTCGCGGAGCAGCGAGATGACCTTGAGGGCCGGGCTCTCACGCATGTCGTTGACGTCGGCCTTGTATGCCACGCCGATCACGAGGATCTTCGAGCCCTTGAGCGCCTTCTCGCGGTCGTTGAGCGCCCGGGCGAGCTTCGCCACGCAGAAGTACGGCATCTGCGAGTTGATCTTTCCCGCGAGCTCGATGAACTCGGTGTGGAAGTCGTACTCGCGCGCCTTCCACGTGAGGTAGAAGGGGTCGATCGGGATGCAGTGGCCGCCGAGTCCCGGGCCCGGCCGGAAGGGCATGTAGCCGAAGGGCTTGGTGGCCGCGGCATCGATGACCTCCCAGACGTCGATGCCCATGCGGTCGCACAGGAGCGCCGTCTCGTTGACCAGCGCGATGTTCACGCTGCGGAAGACGTTCTCGAGGATTTTGGTCATCTCGGCCACCTCGGGGGTGGACACCGGCACGAGCGTGTCGAATGCCTGGCCGTAGACCTCCATCACCTTCTGGGTGCATGCGGGGGTGAGCCCACCGACGACCTTCGGCGTGGAGCGGGTGGTCCAGTCCTCACGCCCCGGATCCACGCGCTCGGGGCTGAATGCGAGGAAGAAGTCGGTGCCGGCGGTGAGGCCGTACGTCTCGAGGATCGGCGCGAGCTCCTCGCGCGTGGTGCCCGGGTAGGTGGTGCTCTCAAGAACCACTACCTGGCCCTTCTGCAGCCGCGGCGCGAGATCGCGCGCGGCGCCCAGCACGGCGCTGAGATCCGGCTCGCGGTGTTCATCCAGCGGTGTGGGCAGGCAGATGATGATGGCCTCGAGCGAGGTCACCTCGTCGAGGTCGGTGCTCGCGCGCACCAGGCCCCGCTCCACGAGGGGCGCCAGGCGATCCGACGGCACGTCCTCGATGTGCGAGATGCCCGCGTTGATGGCGGCCACCTTCTCGTCCACCACGTCGAGCCCGAGCACGGGCACGCCCGCCTCGGCGAACACGACGGCCAGCGGGAGGCCGACGTAGCCGAGCCCGATGACGCCGACGCGCGGCGATGGGGCGGTCACAGGTGACCGCCGGGGATGTTCGTTCTCGGCAGAAGCAGCGGCGGTATCGTAGCCACTATGGCCGATGCGGCGCTTGCCGGGTTGCCCCGGATCGTGAGGGCGGATGATGAGCTGCGGTGGCGCGGGCAGGTGCTCGTGTTCCTCGGCCTCGCCTCTGCGTGCTTCTGGACCATCCTCTGGCTGCTCGAGGGCCCCGTGCGGCCGCTGGAGGCGGGCATCGTGTTCGCGACGGGGCTCCTGATGTCGCTGGCCCTCGGGGGCATCACCAGCAGGCGCCGCTTCGCGCATGCGATGACCACCCTGCGGCGGCCGCGGTCCGTCGTGCACGAGACCCTCGCGGATGGCCGCGAGCGCCGGATGCGGGCCTCCAGCATCATCTTCCTCGGCGCGATGGTGTTGCTGGTCCTCGATACCGTGGTGAGCCAGGTGGGTGCCACTGCGGCACTGCTCGCCGGGATCGGGATCGGGGCCGGCATTGTCGATCGCCTCGAAGCGCGCCGGTGGGAGCATGCGGAGGATGAGCGCTCCACACGCATCTTCCTCATGCTGCGCCCGAACGCCCTGATCGCCCGCTTCGGCATCCAGGATGCATTCGAATTGCCGCGCCCCGGGGGCGTCGAGGACGATGTGCCCGTGGGGTACCTCTAGCCCAGCTCGGCCACGATGGCCCGTGCAATGGCATCGGCCGCGTGGCCGTCGCCGTAGAAGGGCGGGCGCTCGGCCGGCATCGAGAGATCCGCCAGCGCCGCCCGCACCTTCGCCGGGTCCATGCCGGTGAGGGTGTTGAACCCACCGTCCACGGTCTCGACCCACTCGGTGGTGTCGCGGAGCGTGATGCACGGCACGCCGTGGAAGTAGGCCTCCTTCTGCACGCCCCCGGAGTCGGTCACCACGGCGCGGGCATTCATGAGGAGATTCGTGAAGTCGAGGTAGCCGGCGGGTGGTGCGAGCACGAGCCCGGGAACGGCCATCAGGGCATCCCAGCGGCCGGCCGGCTGGAGCTTGCCGCGGGTGCGCGGATGCACGGGGAAGACCGCGGGCTCGCCGAGCGACGACAGCACCTCCACCGTGGCATCGAGTGCCTCGGGGGTGTCGGTGGCGGCCGCGCGGTGAATGGTCACGAGCAGGTATCCGCCCTGCGCGAGCCCATGCGCGTCCGGGCCGGGCTGGCGCGCAGCGATGGGCGCGAATGTGCGGCTGGCGTCGAACATGACGTCGCCCACCAGGTGCACGCCCCCGGTGACGCCCTCGGCCGCGAGGTTGTCCACCGCCCGCTGGGTGGGGCAGAGCAGGATGTCGGAGAGATGGTCGGTGACCACCCGGTTCTGCTCCTCGGGCATCGTCTTGTCGAACGAGCGCAGGCCGGCCTCGACATGGGCAAGGGGCACGCCGCACTTCGCTGCCACGAGGGCACCGGCCAGCGTGGTGGTGGTGTCGCCGTACACCAGCACGGCGTCGGGCTTCTCGTCGCGCACCACGTGCTCGAAGCGCTCGATCATGATGGCGAGTTGGTGGATGGGGGTGCCCGGGCCCACGTCGAGGGCGTGGTCGGGCGCCGGGATGCCCAGCTCATCGAAGAAGAGATCGGCGAGCTCGGGGTCGTAGTGCTGCCCGGAATGGACCAGCACCTCATCGCCGATGGCGCGGAGTGCGGTGCAGAGCGGGGCGGCCTTCACGAACTGCGGCCGGTTTCCCACGAGGGAGACGATGCGCACGAATGGCTCCTAGAGGCCGGCGAAACCGATGGTGGCGAGGCGCTGGGTGATGCGCCCGAGGTTACCGGTGAGGACCATGATGCCGATGACCACCATGAGCGCACCTCCGATGGCGTTCACCGCATACCAGCGATCACGCATCCACTTCGACGCCGACAGCGTCTGGGTCATGAAGATCCCTGCGAGCAGGAATGGGATTCCCATCCCGAGTGAGTACACGAAGAGCAGCAGGGCCCCGGCCACGGGTGATCCCGTGGGCGCCGCGTACGTGAGGATGCTGCCGAGGATCGGCCCGATGCAGGGCGTCCAGCCCACGGCGAAGGCTGCGCCCACCAGACCGGCGCCCACGAGGGTCTCGGGGCGCCGCGACAGGCGCATGTGACGATCCGTCTGGAACCAGCCCAGGCGTGGCAGCAGGATCATCGCGAGGCCGAAGATGATGAGGATGATGCCCGCGACGAGGTTCAGCACCGCGCGGTCCCGCGCCAGTGACCGGCCGATGAGCCCGGCGCTCGCGCCGAACAGCGCGAACATCGTCCCGAAGCCCAGCACGAAGGCCGCCGTTGGCCGGATGACGTTGCGCCACCGTGACTCCACCTGGTCGGTGGGCACCCCGGAGATGAACGAGAGGTACCCGGGCACGAGCGCGAGAACGCATGGTGAGGCGAACGACACGAAGCCCGCCGCGAACGCGACGGCCAGGGAGATCATGGAGAGCTGGTCCACTGGCCCCCCATGGTATCCCCGCATGGGGTGGCCCCTCCGGGGTCACCGGCCTGCCGGGGATCTGTGTCAGGCGGCTGCCGTCGGCCCCGTGGGTGGCTTCGTCTTGATCCAGCTGTAGATGATGCTGGTGCCGAGCACGGAAATGATGACCGCCAGGGAAACCCAGATGGGTGGGTGCCACCAGTGGCCCGCGATCATCTTCGCGCCGACGAAGGCCAGCACGATCGCAAGCCCATACGAGAGGTACGGGAACCGGTCGACGAGACCTTCGAGCACGAAGTAGAGCGATCTCAGGCCCATGAGGGCGAAGGCGTTGACCGCGAAGACCAGGAAGGGCTCGCGGGTCACGCCGAAGGCGGCGGGGATCGAGTCGAGCGCGAACACCAGGTCGGTGCCCGCGAGCATGATCAGCACGAGCGTGAGCGTCGTGTACATGACCTTGCCATCCATCTTCACGCGGAACTTCTGGCCCTCGAAGGTGCCGGTGAGGGGGAGCCGCGACTTGAGGAATCGCAGCATCTTCGACTGCTCGGGATCGGCGGGCTCGTCAGCGTGCTTCAGGAGCTTCCAGGCGGTGTAGATGAGGAAGGCGCCGAAGATGTACAGCACCCACTCGGCCTTCGCGATGAGCACGCCGCCCACGAGGATGGCGATGAGCCTCAGCCCGAGCGCGATGAGGATTCCGATGGTGAGCACGCGCAGTCGGGCGGCGGGCGGAACGGCGAAGAACGCGAAGAGCACGATGAACACGAACACGTTGTCCATCGAGAGTGAGTACTCGAGCAGGAAGCCCGACAGGTACTCGGTTGCGTACTTCGCCTCGAATGCGAATCCCACCACGAGCGCGAATGCCAGGCCGAGCGACAGCCAGATGCCCGTCCACGTGAGGGCGGTGCGGAGGGTCATCTCCTTGTCGGCCTTGGAGATGAACAGGAGGTCGACCGTGATCACCACCACGGTACCGACGACGAGTGCAATCCATGCCCAGAGTTGAACGTCCACGACGCGGCAGTCTGACCGACGCGGCCGGGCGGCGCCCGGTAATCGTCGGGGGGTCTAGCGGGGGCGGGTGGCGGCGACCGCGCGGGCGGGCGGGCTGACCGGCTCCCAGCGCACCTGGCGCGCACCCCAGTGGTACAGCGACCGGTATCCGAGGGCGCGCACCACGCCAAAGTTCATGTCCAGGCGCCGCTTGCTGGTGAGGCCGGGGCCCCAGTCGGTCCGGCGCGCCACCACGCACCGCGTGCCCGATATCAGGCAGATGCGCACGTACGCGCCACAGGGCACCAGGTCGCTCCCCACGGTGAGGTCCATCTTCCGGACCTGCGGAAGCCCGGGGCAGAAGTTGCCCTCATCCCATGCGCTGTACGCCGATGCCTCCGTGGTGCGGCGCGGCAGTACTGCGGGGATCGCGAAGGCGGGGTTGCCGGCCGTGGTCTTGGCTGCCGGGGCGCCGGCGTTCGGCGCAGAGGGCGCGGCGCTCACGGGAGCGCCCGGCATCGTTGTCGGCATCGCGCCCATGGCCACGGACGCCATGAGGCTCCCGGCGAGGGCGGTTGTGACGACGGTGGCACGGCGCTGGCGCAGAGGATGCTCCGGGTAGGTGGGTGGTCCGGGGTGACGGCTTCGGGGGACGAAGCGGCCCGTGGGCACGGACCCAGTCGATGACGCGGGGGGAAACCGTACCCACAGGTCGACGGTGGTCAAGTCGCCTCAGATCCCATGGAAATGGGGGAAACAGGGAGGAAAGACGCTGGGAGCGGGAAACATGCGGCCCTCTGAAAACCTGCTGGGAGCAGGATTTTCAGGTACGGCTACCGGGCGTTTGGTGATCCCACGCCCTGGGTGATCGACGTGACCGCGAACGACTTCACCGGCGACCCACGCACCGCCGCGCTGCCGGAGAAGGGTCACTTCCCGCCGTCCTCATGCGACCACGTGTCGTGGGGAGTCGACGGACCCCGCGTCCCCTGAGCCCTCAGGTCTGAGGCCGAGTGCCGACCCGCACGGCGGGGGCCCGTCAGCACGCCTCAAGTGGGCCGTGTAGGGATCGAACCTACGACCTTGGGATTAAGAGTCCCCTGCTCTACCAGCTGAGCTAACGGCCCGTGTGGGCTGACCTACTCGCCCGCGCGGGCACGCTAGCACAGGGAAATAGCCCGTCAGGCCCCTCTCACCGGTCGGCTGCGGGGGACTTCGTGAGCTCCGTGAGCCGCGCCCGCACGTCCGGCGCGATGGTGTCGTCAGGCGCCAGGACGAGGAAGCGCTGATAGGCGAGAATGGCCTGGGTGCGCTGCCCGGCGGCCTCGGCTACCTGCCCCCAGTCAGCGAACGCCTGGGCGTCCCGGGGGTTCTTGCTCGTGTAGGCGGCGAGGGCCGGAAGGGCCGCGGAAGGGTTGTTCCCCTGGCTGGCTACGGCCACGAGGGTCTGCACGGCGTTGTAGTCGCCTGGCGCGGTCCTGACTGCCGCGAGAGCGTCGGTGATGGCTTCGGGGTCATTGGGGTTGGCGCCCACGCGTGCCGAGGCCAGGTTGCCCTGTGCCTTGGCAAGGTCACTACGCGCCTCGGCGATGGCCTCCTTGCCCTGCGCGCTCTTCAGCGCGGCCCGCGCGCTCGTCACGGATTCCTGCGCGTCAACCACCGCCTGCTCGGCAGGATTCGCGGCTTCACCGCAGCCGCCGCTCACCGCGAGCCCGCCGGCCACGAGGCCGAACCCCGCGAACGCGACGATCGCGACGATGGCGATCACCTTGATGACGAACTTCTGGCGCTTGCCGTCGAAAAGCACGCGGCGACGCTACACGATCGCGTTTCGCGACTTCGTGGCGTCGGCGATCACGGAACCGACATCCATGCGAATGGGGCCATCTCCCGTCAGCACGGGCTCGCCATCCACCCATGCGGCCACCACGCGGGAGCGCGGGTCGAGCACCACGAGCGATGGGTCGGCCTCCACCGGCGCACCGTCGAACGGCCGTATGGCAACGATGTCGGCCCGCTTGCCCGCCATCAGCGATCCGATCTCCGTATCCATGCCGATGACGGCCGCCGACCCAATGGTGGCCATCGCCAGCATCTCCGAGGCAAGGGGCCTGCCACCGCGGCGCGTCACGGCCCCGGCGGCCCACCGGGCCTCGTCACGCAGGTCGAACGCGCCCGCGCTCGCCGGGCTGTCAGTGCCGAGACCCACGGGAATACCGAGCAGGCGCATGACCTCGACGGGTGCATCCCCGCACGACAGGCGCACGTTCGAGTGCGGACAGTGCGCCACGCGCACGCCGCGCTCGGCGAGGACCCCGGCATCGTCATCATCTACCTGCACGCAGTGGGCTGCGATGAGGCCCGGGGAGAGTGCACCCGCGGCGTCCAGGCGCGACACCACCCCCGGCCCACCTCCCGGCCACCGCGCGGGATCGCGTCCCACGGAACGGATGGCCTCCACCAGATACCCCGTGCCCTCGTCGAGCAGCTGCACCTCGTCGGGTGATTCGGCGATGTGCGCTGCCACCGATCCCGGGCCCAGAATGGGGTCAGCGAGCACCTCACCCCACAGTTCCGGTCCCACCGTGTAGGGCGAGTGCGGCGACACGCCCACGCGCACACGCGGCCCCGCGCCGTCCCGGGCCCGGAGGAGCCCCTCGCCGTGCCGCACCAGTTTCTCGCGGGCCTCCGCGCCGGTCTCCCGGCCGAATACCTCCATGTGCACGATCGCCCGGATCCCCGCCTCGCCGGCCGCGCCGACGCCGAAGCCACCGGGACCGGAGTCGGCGACGGTGGTTGTGCCGTTGCGCAGCGCCGTCATCGCCGACCAGCGGGCGGCCCGCTCGCGGTCGAGGGGGGTGACGGACGCCGTCCGACGCACGAATGCCCCCAGCCACTGGCCGAAGGGTGCGTCGTCCACGAGCCCACCCATGAGGCCCCACTCAAGGTGGCAGTGCGAATCCACAAGCCCCGGGATGAGGATCGCGTCGCCCATATCCACCACGGCGACGTCATCGCAGGGGGGTAGCGACCGTTCGCGGCCCACGGCGACGATCATGCCGTCCTGCACGAGCACGCCGCCACCACGGACGACCGGGCCCTCGACGGGGACGATCCATTCCGCCCTGATGAGGGCGGATGCCCCTCCGCTAGGCGGCGGGAGTGGTCTCGTCGGTCTTCTGGGGGAGAGCGGGATCCGACGACTGGGTGGCCGTCAGCTGCTCATCCTCGGCCTTTTCCCCCGTCACACCCTTCTTGAACTCACGCATCCCGCTGCCAAGACTCTTGCCGATCTCCGGCAGCCTCTTGGCTCCGAACGCCAGCAGGATGATGGCCAGGATGATGATGAGTTCGATGGGTCCGAGGCCGAACGGCATTGCTTACCCCATGGTCGTCGGCCCCAAGCGGGAGGCCGGTCGCCTTCGACGTTAGCATGGGGTTGTACGAAGGCGATCTCGCGGGGGTGGCGGCATACGGCTCGAGCCGATGGCAGTCGGATGGGGCGGTCTGGTGGGGACGATCGGCCTGGTCGCGTCCGCCGGGTCCCCGCTCTGGGTGCGCGCGCTGGTCATCCCCGTCGCGTTCCTCGTGGGAGGCTTCCTCTCCGGCGTGCGCACGCTCGATCACCGGCCCCTCAACGCCACCGCTGCGTGGGTCGCCGGATGGCTGCTCTGGGCGTTCATCTGCCTTGTGCTGGCCGTCGTGAGTGCGCTTGGCGGACCGGATGACCCGGAGTTCGCGCCCGGTGGCGATGCGGCATCCCTCGGGATTGCCGCCGCGTCGCTGCTGGCCGCGGTGGTCGGCGCCCTCGCGGCGGACAGGCGCTACAGCAGCAAGCGGCTGCGCCGCCGCTACTGACGCGCGGCGTCTGCCTCGAAGTCGCGGTGCGCGCGACTCGAGGTGGGGCCGGACTGCCCCTGGTACTTGCCCTGATACGGACGATCCACGGGCGTGGTCATCTGCAGGAATGAGATCTGGCCGATGCGCATGCCGCCGTGGATGGCGATGGGCAGGCTGGCCACGTTGGAGAACTCGAGGGTGATCTGGCCCTGGAAGCCGGGGTCGATATATCCCGCCGTGGAGTGGATGAGCAGGCCCAGCCGGCCGAGGCTCGACTTGCCCTCGAGCCGCGCCACGAGGTCGCCGGGGATCCCCACCCGCTCCAGGGTGGACCCCAGTACGAACTCGCCGGGGTGGAGGATGAAGGGCTCACCCTCGGTCACGGTGACCACCTCGGTGAGGTCGGCCTCGGGCTCACGCGGGTCGATGTACGGCTGACGGTTGTTCCGGAACACGCGGAACTCGTTCGCCACGCGCAGGTCGACCGAGGACGGCTGCACCAGCGCGTCGTCGAACGGGTCGATGATGAGTCGCCCGGAGGCGATCTCCTCGCGGATGGTGCGATCGGAGAGGACCATGAGCGGGGACGCTACCCGATGCGCCCCCGGGCGACCGTCGCTGGACTAGCCTGCGAGGCGTGATGGCGCACTCGCAGGAGCACCCGGGTACGCAGCGCGCGTTCCGCGTGGACATGGACCCGGACGATGAGCTCATCGCCGATGTCGGCGCAGCCCGCGCCCGCGGCGCCGTACCGGATGTGCTGCTCGGCGGGGTGCTCGTGGGCGATGGTCCCGAGCACCTGCTCGACCCGGTGGATGTCACGCCCGATGAGCTCCGCCAGTTGGTGAATGGCGGACGCCTTCCCCGCTGGGTGGTGGAGAAGGGCTCGTTCGGCGCCGGGTACGTGCAGCTGAAGTCGCTGATGCGCCAGGAGAGCCTGGTGACAGTGTGCGAGGAGGCCTCGTGCCCCAACATCCAGCGCTGCTGGACCCGGGGAACGGCCACCTTCATGATCGCCGGCGAGACGTGCACCCGTGGGTGCAGGTTCTGTGACGTCACCTCGGGCAAGCCCGTCATGCCGCCCGACCCGGAAGAGCCCGCGCGCCTCGCGGACGCCGCTGCACAGATGGGCCTGCGCTACGTGGTGGTGACCGCCGTGGCCCGCGACGACCAGCCCGATGGCGGCGCCGGCCACTTCGCCGCGGTCATCCGCGCACTTCGCGACCGCCTTCCCGATGCGCGGGTGG
Source organism: Miltoncostaeaceae bacterium (assembly GCA_044342355.1). Classification (GTDB taxonomy): domain Bacteria; phylum Actinomycetota; class Thermoleophilia; order Miltoncostaeales; family Miltoncostaeaceae; genus SYFI01. Next base: position 13,682 of record JBIIQA010000007.1, read on the forward strand.
AGGTGCTCATCCCCGACTTCCGCGGGAACTGGGACGCCCTTGACCAGGTGATCGAGGCCCGGCCCGACGTGCTCAATCACAACACCGAGACCGTGCCGCGTCTGTACCGCCGCGTGCGCCCCGGGGCACGGTACGAGCGCACCCTCGAACTGCTCAGCCGCTCGCGTGCCGCGGGCCTGCCCACGAAGAGCGGCATCATGGTGGGGCTGGGCGAGGATCTGCACGAGATCGCGGCGGTGTTCGCCGACCTGGCCGCATCGGGGTGCGAGGTCGTGACCGTGGGCCAGTACCTCAGCCCGTCCGGCAGCCACCTGCCGGTGGAACGCTTCTATGCCCCCGCCGAGTACCCGGCGCTCGCGGTCCTCGGCCAGTCGCTCGGCCTGGCGCACGTGGAGGCCGGCCCGCTCGTGAGGTCGTCGTTCGAGGCCGATCGCGTCGCCGACGAGATCGGCGCGGGCGTTGTCTAGCCTCACCGCATGGATCTCATGACCCCCGCGCAGGCCAGCGCCGCCGCTTCGGCGGGCGAGGCCATCATCATCGACGTCCGTGAGGCGGACGAGACCGCCCGGGCGCGTATCCCCGGTGCCACCATCATCCCGATGAGCGAGCTCATCGACCGCCTCGCCGAGGTCCCGCGCGATCGCACCGTCATCTTCAGCTGCCATTCCGGCGGCCGGTCAGAGAACGTGTGCCGCTATCTCGAGGAGAACGAGGGTTTCAGCGGCCTGGTCAACCTGGAGGGCGGCATCGTCGCCTGGAGCCAGGCGGGCCTTACCGTGGATCAGTAGCGGCCGGGAAGCGTCTGACGACGCGGTACAGCGTGTCGCGCTGCACCGCGCGGCGCCCGGTGGCCTCGATGGCCGCCACCATGCGAGGGGTGTCGAGCGTGAACGCCGTACCCGCGGCGCGCACCACGTTCTCCTCGATCATGATGGAACCCATGTCGTCGCAGCCGGCCTCGAGGGCGAGCTGCCCGACCCGGAGGCCCTGCGTCACCCACGAGCTCTGCATGTGGTCGACGTTGTCGAGGTACAGGCGCGCGACTGCCGCCATCATGAGGTAGTCGGCGGCCGTGGTGTCCTGGTGATCGTCGCCACGGGCCGAGCACCCCCCCGACTGGTACGACCAGCACACGAAGGCGCGGAACCCGCCCGTCTCGTCCTGAAGCTCGCGCAGCACCCGCAGGTGCTCGATGCGCTCGTCCACGGTGTCCACCGTTCCGTACATCATCGTGGCGGTGGTGGAGAGGCCGCGCAGGTGTGCCTCGCGCATGACGCCAAGCCACTCCGCCGTGGTGGTCTTGCGCGGCGCGATGATGTCGCGCACGCGGTCGACGAGGACCTCTGCGCCACCGCCCGGCACGGAGTCGAGCCCTGCATCGATGAGGCGGTCGAGCACCTCCCCGAGATCGAGCTTCGAGTAGCGGGCGATGTGGAGCAACTCGCTGGGTGACAGCGCGTGCAGGTGGATCGGGTACCGGCGCTTGATATCGGTGAACAGGTCCTCGTACCACTCGATGCGCAGGTTCGGGTGATGCCCCCCCTGCAGCAGGAGTGCCGTGCCGCCGAGGTCGAGCGTCTCCTCGATCTTCCGGAAGATGACCGGCTTGCTGAGGATGTACCCGCCCGGGTCACGCGGATGGCGGTAGAAGGCGCAGAAGTCGCAGTCGGTGACACAGAAGTTCGTGTAGTTGACGTTGCGGTCGACGATGAACGTGACCTCGTCGGGGTCGGTGACCCGGTCGCGCGCGCGCCGGGCCGCGGCGGCCACGGCGACGATGTCGCGTGACTCGATGAGCACGCGGGCGTCGTCATCGCCAAGGCGCTCGCCGGCATCAAGGCCCGCGATGATCTCGAGGTGGCGTGTCGGGGTGATCGTGCTCATGCCGCAGCCGCCTCCAGCATGGGGACATCGGCGAGCTCACCCGCACCACGTGCCAGCTCGAGGAACCGGGCGAGGCCGGCTCGCTCCCGGTCGCCGAACCCGTAGCGCAGGCGGGCGAGGTAGCCGCTGATGAACGCCTCGCCGAACGGGAACCGCTCCGCCGCTGCCCGGACGACCGCCGCCGGATCGTCGATGAACGATGCCCTCGCGGCGGCGATGGCATGGCCGAGGGCGGCCACCTCGGGGGCGCGGGTGCGCGCCGTCTCGGCGCGCACGGCCCAGACGGCGAAGACCATGGGGAGGTGGGTGCGCTGCTCCCATATCTCACCGAGGTCGATCGAGAACGGCGCGATCCGGTCGCGCTTCGCCTGGAGCGCCGCGTCGGCGATGAGGAGCACCGCCTCGCCCCCGGCCAGCGCGGCAGGCGCCTCGTCGTCGGATGCCATCACGCGGAAGGGAACGTCGGGGCCCACAAGCACGCGAAGCAGCGAGACACTGCTGGCGCTGTGCGGAGTGACGGCCACACTCGTGACCATGTCGAGCGGCACCGGTGAGAGCAGCCGGATCGAATCAACGGCCCCCTCGCAGGCGATGCAGCCCACCGGGAGCAGGTTGAGACTGCGTGCGTTCCGCGCGTACTCGATGCTCGACATCGCTGACACGTCGAGGTCGCCCGAGAGCACGGCCGCGTTCAGCAGGGCCGGAAGCCCGTCGGTGAACTCCACACCCGGTAACCCGGCGCTCTCGAGGTGGTGGTAGATCGGGAACATGTTGAGGGCGCTGATCCGCCCAACCCGCAGGTCGCTCATCGCGTCACCGCCCGGGCACCGACGGCCTCGGCGAGGTGGTCGGGGTCGGTGTCGTCGCCGTCGGGGACGATCCACTCCGACGCGCCGAATGACACGGCGACCTGGCATGCCGGGGCACCGAGCGAGCGCCAGTCGACGCGGATGGGTACGTCGGGCAGCACACGCCGCGCAACCGCGGTGACCAGCAGGTCCTCCACCCCCCACGAGCCCGGCCTCGTATCGGAGTCGGGACCCGGCACGAGATGCACGGCACGTACGGCGGTGCCTGCGTCGGCGATTGCGAGAAGGCGGTCGGCCACCTGCGCGTCGGTGGTTCCGGCGCCGTAGCGCAGCACCTCCACCCCGTCTTCGTCGGGCTCACCGCGCACGATGGCCACCTCGCGCGTGACGGACAGGCCGGTCGCCGCCGCGATCGGATCGCGGGTGGCAAGCAGCGCGATGACCTCGTCGCGGGTCATGCGAAGCGGTCCACGACGCCGGCGGCGATCACCCGCAGCGCGTCGGGGTCGGCTCCGCCGATGTCGCCCTCAAGTGATGCCATGGCCAGTGCCACCTGCTCGAGCGCCATCTCCCTCGCGGCCGCGGTTCCCGGGTGCATGGCAAGCCTGTCGCACATCGCGGCGAGATCATCCGCATCCCCGGACCCCGCAACCGCGGCGATGTCTCCGCCGATTGACGGATCGTGGGCGATTGCGAGGATCTGCGGGAGCGTGATGGTGCCACTGAGGATGTCGGTGCCCCGGCGCTTGCCGGTGGCCGACGGCGATCCGGCGATGTCGAGGATGTCGTCGAGGATCTGGAAGGCCACGCCCACGTAGCTGCCGAATGCGGCGAGACGCATCTGCGCTTCGTCTGACCCGCCCGACACCATCGCGCCCAGGCGGCACGCCACCGCGAACAGTGCCCCCGTCTTGCGCTGGCACCGCGCCATGTACGACTCGACCGCCAGACCGAGGTCGAAGGCGGCTTTCTGCTGTTCCATCTCGCCGAGCGCCAGGTCGAGGGCGGCGTCGGCAAGTGCGCTGACGGCCGCGGGCGATCCGATGCGGGTGAGTTCGGAGAACGCGCGGGCGAAGAGGAAGTCCCCGACGTTGATGGCCACGTCACCGCCGTGGGCGCGTGCCACGGTGGGGAGGCCCCGCCGGGTGGTGGCCCCGTCGATGAGATCGTCGTGCACGAGGGTGGCCATGTGCACCAGTTCCACGGCGGCCGCGGCGCAGACAAGCGCGGACCGGTCGTCGTCACTGCGCGATGATGAGCAGAAGACGAGCACGGGGCGCACTCTCTTGCCACCGGCCAGGAGGGTCTGGTGTGCAGGCTCGCTCACCGCGTGCGCGTGGCCTCCGGCGAAGCGCGCGAGAAGATCCTCGCACTGGGCCATCCAGGGCTGGAGCGGCTGGGTGAATGCGTAGACGGCGGGGGCGGTGCTCATGCCTCCACCCGACCGGCTTCGCCCCAGCGCGGGAAGAGGGCGTGCTCGATGCGCATGACGTCAAGGGCCTTGCCCACGACGAAGTCCACCATCTCCCCGACTGTGGCGGGCATGGTGTAGAGGCCGGGGGACGCCGGGACGACTACCCCACCCGCCTCAGTGATGGCGACCATGTTGCGCAGCTGGATGAGGGACACCGGTGTCTCGCGGGGGATGACCACGAGCTGCCCCCGCTCCTTGAGCATGACCTCGGCCACCCGGTGGATGAGGTTGTCGCCGGTGCCGTGCGCGATGCGGCCGAGGGTGGAGGTGGAGCAGGGGGCCACGAGGGCCGCGCGGGCACCGGACGAGCCCGATGCGAACGAGCAGGCGATGTCGTCAGCCTCGAGCAGGTCCACCCCACCGGCCGGATCGGCGAACATCGACACGAAGCGATCGGTCACGTGACGCGGGTCGCGGGGCCGTGGGCCCTCGCCCAGGATCTCGTGGCTGATGACGCGCGCACCGGCATCTGACACGCACAGACCCACGTGGTGCCCTGCTCCCGTGAGGGCGGCAAGGGCCCTCCCCCCGTAGAGGGCGCCACTCGCTCCGGTGACTCCGAGGAAGATACGCATCGCACACCAAATCGTAGACCCGCAACCCCCCAAAACAGCCGGAGTCCCGCACATGCGGGACTCCGGTGGACCGTACGACCTGTCGGGTGGGGACTACTTGTACTTCGTCCCGAGCCCGTTCATGAATGTGGAGAGGTCGTCAAGCTCCTGCGGCGTCAGTGACGCGTACGACGGCATGGGCGCCTTGGGCGCCTTCAGCCACGCGGTCATCTTCGCGTTGTCCCATCCCTTCGCACCCTGGTTGGTGAGGTCAGGTCCGGGCCCGGGAGCACCCACGCTGCCGATCATGTGGCAACTGGCACAGCCATTTGCCACGTAGATGGCCGCTCCCTTGGTGGCTGCCTCATCGAGGCCGCTCACCGGGAGGCTCGACCCCGCGGCCACGCCGGCCGGGGTCTTGGCGCCGAGGTACGTCGTGTAGCAGAGCATCGCCGTGACGAGCACCGCGAGCGCCATGGCGAACGGGCGCTTCCAGATGCGGCGCTCGGGGCCGCGGTCGATGAACGGCCAGACCACCAGCAGGATGATCATGATGTTCGGGACCATGAACGTCGCCATGATGATCGGCGTGAGGGCATCCTGATTCGCGAAGATCTTCAGGAGCTCGAACGCGAAGTAGAAGTACCACTCCGGGCGCGGGATGAAGTCGGTGGTGGCCGGGTTGACCGGCTCGCCGACCTCGACCTTGACGACCATCGCGAGGATGATCGTGCCGAGGATCGCAAGCCCCGCGACGATGGTGTCCTTGTAGATCGCATACGGGAAGAACGGCTTGCCGGTGGCCTTCGCCTGCTTGTAGTCCTTGTCGTACGCCCGCTTGTCGGCTGGCTTCATCGTGAGGCCTCCTTGGCCTCGACGGGCCAGCTCGCGGGGTAGTTCACCGATCCGGGCAGTGACCTGGCGCGCTCGCGCACGGCCTCCCGGCGGGCGTCCTCCTCATCGCGCTCGATCGCGAGGCGGCGCTTGGACCACGGCGGCTCGGAGATGCCGAGGCGGATGATGAAGTACAGATGCAAACCGATGAATGTGGCGATCCCCAAGGGGATCACCAACATATGTATCGAATAGAAGCGCGATAGCGTCGCTGGCCCGAATTCGGGGCCAGCACGCAGGATGTCGCCGATGTACGGCCCGAGGATCGGGGCGCTGGCGAAGATGTTCACGGCGACGACCGTGGCCCAGTAGGCCTTCTGGTCCCACACCAGCAGGTATCCGGTGAGGCCCATGAACATGGTGAGCAGGAGCAGGAATGCGCCGGTCACCCAGGTGAGCTCACGCGGGTACTTGTACGCGCCCCAGATGAACACGCGGGCCATGTGCAGGAACACGATGATGATCATCACCGAGGCGCCCCATTTGTGCATACCGCGCACGAGCCAACCCCACGTCACCTCCTCGGTGATGCGCTGGATGCTCTCGTAGGCCCCGCCCCGGGTGTCGGGGACGTAGAACATGGCCAGGATGATCCCGGTGATGGCCTGCATGCCGAACACGGCCATTGCGGTGAAGCCGAGGGTCTGGAACCAGCTGGTGCCGGAGGGGATGTTGCGGAACAGCAGCCACTGGCTGCCGCTCTTCACCCCGGTGCGCTCATCGACGAAGTCGATTGCGCTGTCGGCCCCCTTCTGGACGGGATTCTTCGGCCCGATGTCCTTGGTCGTCACGCGGGCTCCTAGTGGAACGGGTAGAGGTTGGCGAGGGTGCCGGAGACGGGCTCACCCGGCCCCACGAGCTCGGTGGCCTGCTGCTGCTCATCGATCGAATACGGCTTGCCGACGAGCACGCGGAGGTTGGGGTTGCTGCTCTTCGCCGCGACCGCGAGTGGCACGCGGTCATCACCCTTGGCCACCTGCTCGGCCGTGAAGTTCTTCGACGTGTCGACGACCTTGATGTCCACGCGGTCGAGCGGACGTGGCGGCGGGCCACCGGTGACCAGGCCGCGCGAGTCGTAGTTGCCGCCGTGGCACGGGCACACGTAGCCGGCCGAGCCGGGCGAGTACGCCACGGGGCAGCCGAGGTGGGCGCAGCGGTTCCAGATGGCGATGAGGTCCATGTCCGCGGCGGTGATCCCCGCGGCCCATCTCCTGAACTTGGCGTCGAATGCCGCCGTCGGCTCGCCGGGGGCGGGCTTTGGCCGGGAGGTGGGGTCCTTGAGGCCGTACACCACGTAGATGCGGCGGTCGGCGTCGGGATCAGGGCCGGACACGGCGAGTGAGACGACCTCGCCGATCTTCGTGGACGGCGTGGCGCCCGCGTAGGGCGGCGCGTTCTTGATGAAGTCGCTGGCGGGGCCGATGTCGACCCAGCGGAACTCCTCGGGCTTCAGCGGCTGGGCCACGGCGAACCCGACGACGGGCACGAGGATGGCGGCGGTCAGCACGCCGCCACCGGCGATGGCGACGCCGGAGAGGAAGCGCGTGCGCGTCATGTACCCGGGGTCGTCGGAGTGATCCGGCTCCGGGGTGAAGTCGGTCGCGCGCGGACCCTGATAGGGACCGCCCTGCGTTCCGGGCGCGCCGCCGTTCGGCTCGTCCTCAGACACTCCAACCTCCGTAGACGTTCACTGGACCCGTGACAGTAACCGAGGGGAGGCGGATGGGCACCAACTGCCAGCGCAAGTCACGTATTTCGGGCCGGTTGTCCCCGTCGCACGGGGACGCCCCGGCATGTTCCTCACGCGTCGGGCAGCGTGATGCCGAATTCGGCCCATCGGGCACTCACCCGTTCGCGCGTGACGTCATCCATGCGGATCTCGTCCGGCCACCGCCGCACGAGGCCCTCGCCCTCCCACTTGGCGGTGGCGTCGAACCCGATCTTGGCCCCGTACGCGGCGTAGGGGGCGGCGTGGTCCAGCGCATCGACGGGGCCGTCCATCACGAGCACGTCCCTGCCCGCATCCACGTTCGAGAACGCGCGGAACGCCACGGCGGAGACATCGTGCACGTCGATGTCGTGATCGACCACGACCACGCAGCGCGTGAGCGAGAGGAGGCCGAGGCCCCACACCGCGTTGATCAGCTTCTTCGCATGGCCGGGGTAGCGCTTCTTCACCGACACGATCGCGCAGTTGTGGAACACGCCCTCGAGCGGGAGGTTCATGTCGACGATGTCGGGCACGGTCATGGTGATGAGGGGGAGGAAGAGGCGCTCGGTGGCCTTGCCCAGCCAGTAGTCCTCCATCGGGGGCATGCCGACGATGGTGGTGCTGTAGATGGCGTCGCGTCGCATGGTGATCGCGGTCACGTGGAAAGCGGGGTACTGGTCGACCGGCGTGTAGAAGCCCGTGTGATCGCCGAATGGCCCCTCGTCGCGGATATCGGTGGCGTCCACGTAGCCCTCGAGCACGATTTCGGCGTGGGCCGGCACCTCGATGTCCTGACTCACGGCCTTGACCATCTCCACCTTGTCGCCACGCAGGAAGCCCGCGAACATCATCTCGTCGAGCGCGGGTGGCAGCGGGGCGGTGGCCGCGTAGGTGACGGCCGGGTCGGTGCCGATGACCACGGCGACGGGCACGTGCCCGTCGGAGTCGAGCAGGTGCTGGCGTCCGTCCTTGTGCACCTGCCAGTGCATCATGCAGGTGCGCTTGTCGACCTTCTGCACCCGGTACATGCCGCAGTTGCGGGTTCCGGTGCGCGGGTCGTTGCTGAAGACGAGGGGCAGGGTGACGAACGGGCCGCCATCACCCGGCCAGCACGTGAGTATGGGAATGCGATCGAGGTCGACCTCGTCGCCGCGCAGCACGATCTCCTGGCACGGACCCGACCTCACCGTCTTGGTGCCGAGCGATGCCAGATCCTTGAGCGTGCCGAGGGCCTTCACCTTGTCCATGAGGCCCTGCGGCGGCTGCATCTGGGCGATCGCGGCGATGCGGCCGGCGATCTCGTCGAGGTCGGTGCCACCGAGGCCCATGGCCATGCGGCGCTCGCTGCCGAACTGATTGATGAGCACCGGAAGATCGGAGCCCTTCACGTTGCGGAAGAGCAGGGCGGGTCCGCCCGCCTTCATCACGCGGTCGGAGATCTCGGTGATCTCGAGGTGGGGGTCGACCTCGGCATCGATCTCGACCAGCTCACCGATGGCGCGCAGGGCGCCCAGCCATTCGCGGAGGTCCTTCATGGTGCCGTGACCGTGGCCAGGGCCCCCGCAAGAGCCGGTGCGTCCGGGAGCGATGCCGCAAAGTCGTGGATGGGGCCGGGGACCCCTTCGCGCAGCGCTGATCGTGCAACGCGCACGGCCTCGGCGGTGCCGGGGCCTGCTTCGCCCGCGAGGACCGCTGCGGTGGCGCGCCACAGCGGCAGGAGGTCGGCCTCACCTCCCGCGGCCATGGCGGTGGCGGAGAGCGCGACGAGGTCGCCCAGGGCCTCGACCATGGCCAGATCGCCCGTGGCGGCGATACGCACCAGACCCTGCGCGTAGCAGTAGTCCCCGGCCAGTACGGCCGCACCCATCTCCACGTCGTCCACGCAGCGGGGCGCGCCGTGGTGCAGGAGGAATCCCTCGAGGATGAGTTCGAGGCCGAGGGCATTCTCGCGTGGCAGCGGGGGGCTGACCAGCGGCATGAGCACCTCGGGCGCATCGATGACCTTGTCGGCGAGGGCGGGTTGCTGCGCCAGCACCTCGCTCACCCGCCCGGCATGGGTGCCGATCATGCGCCGGCCTCCGCGAGGGCACCCGCGAGCGCCTCGGCCGTGGCCGCGAACTCGGCGTCGCCATGGAGGGTGCTGGTGAACCAGGCCTCGTACTGAGATGGCGGCGGGTAGATGCCGCGATCGATCAGGGCCCGCGCCACCCGTGCGTACATGTCGGTGTCGCAGGACGTGGCCCCGGCGTAGTCGGTCACCGGCGCATCCGTGAAGAACGGAGTGAGCATCGAGCCGACCCGGTTGATGGTGACCGGCGCGCCACTGTCGATGATGACCTGCTCGAGGCGGGCGCCGTTCTCCTCGAGGCGCTCGTACGTGCCCGGCTCCGCCAGCCGGCACATCACGGCAAGTCCCGCGGTGGTGGCAAGGGGGTTTCCCGACAGCGTGCCAGCCTGGTAGCAGGGGCCCTCGGGAGCGAGCTCGCGCATGACATCGGCGCGACCGCCGAACGCACCGACCGGCAGGCCTCCTCCGATGATCTTCCCCAGGCACGTGAGGTCGGCACGGATGCCGAACAGTTCCTGGGCGCCGCCCCGCGCCACGCGGAGGCCGGTGATGACCTCGTCGAGGATGAGGAGCGCGCCGGTGCGGTCGCAGGCCGCGCGCAGGCCCTCGAGGTAGCCGGGTGCCGGCGGCACCACGCCCATGTTGCCGGCGATGGGCTCGATGATGATGGCGGCGGCACCCTCGAGCGCGGCCTCGGCGGCGGCGAGATCGTTGTAGGGGACGAGCCGGGTGGCGGCGGTGGCACCGCTGGTGACCCCCGGGCTCGTGGGCACGCCGAGCGTCGTGGCCCCGCTGCCGGCCTGCGCCAGCAACCCATCGATGGCACCGTGGTACCCGCCCTCGGCCTTGACGATGGCCTCGCGACCGGTCGCAGCCCGCGCCAGGCGCACGGCGCCCATCACGGCCTCGCTCCCCGAGGAGGTCATGCGCAGGCGTTCGATCGACGGGAACGCATCCACCACCGTCTCGGCGAAGAGCACCTCGCGCTCGGTCGGGGCGCCATATGAGGTGCCGCGCGGGAGTGCGTCGCGGATGTCGCCGATGACCATGGGGTCGGTGTGGCCGGTGATCGCGGGGCCCCATGAGGCCAGATAGTCGATGTAGCGGTTGCCGTCCGCGTCCCACACGTGGACGCCCTCGGCCCTGTCGATGAAGAGCGGGTCACGGCCGATTCCGCGCATCGCGCGCACGGGCGAGTTGACCCCGCCCACGAGCACGCGGCGCGCGCGATCGAACAGCGCGGCGCTCCGTGCGCCCCCGGGGGATTCGCCCATCTGCGTCAGGCCGTGGGAAGGGGGGAACCGGCCAGCGCCAGGTCCTCCCACTCCCGGTAGGCCGGTGAGTAGTAGCGCAGTCGCACCTTCTTGAACTCGAAGGTGGAGTACAGGACCGCGTAGTCATCCGGGCCGAGCCCTGCCTCGCTGCCGAGCGCCGCGATGGTCTCCTCGCAGGCGTCCTTCGAGCGCGCGTGCACCATGGTGAAGAGGTTGTACTGCCAGTCGTCGTAGGTGGGACGGCGGTAGCAGTGCGACACCGACCGGAAGGTGGCCATGCGGCTGCCGAAGTCGTCCACCTGATCTGCCGGAACCTTCCAGACGGCCATTCCGTTTGCGCCGAAGCCCGCCTTCCGGTGGTTCAGCACCGCCGCGAACCGCCGCATGAGGGTGCGCGACTGCAACTCGTTGGCCTTGGCCAGCAGGCGCTCCACATCCCACCCCGACTGTCCTGCCCATACGTCGAAGGGCTCGCGCACGAGCGGGAGGTCCTCCTGCAGGATGAGGATGGCCTCGCGGTCCTCGGCGCTCGGCGGGGAGCCGTCGCCGCGCTTCGGGGGTGGCATGGGCTCGGCCCTTGCGATGTTGCCCGCCTCACCGGTCATGTCGAGCTGCACGTTGATCTTGTAGAGCATCAGCGTGGGAAGGATTCGCATCGAGGAGGCCCCGGTCTCGCGGGCCAGCACCTCGAGGGTGTCCTCGATCGACATGCGGGCGTCCGGCTCCACGGCCAGCGTGAACCACATGTTGAAGTGGTGGGTGCGGCGGTAGTTGTGGCTGACCCCGGGGTGCCCGTTGATGGTCTTCGCCGCCTCGAACAGCCGATCGTCGGGGTAGGAGGCCGCCACGAGCGTGCTTTCGTACCCCAGCGCGCGCGTGTCGAAGATGGCCGACACCTGGCGGATGATCGCGGCATCCTTCAGCACGGCCATGCGGCGCAGTACTTCATCCTCGTCGATACCGACCGTCTCGGCGATGGCCACGAAGGGGCGCCGCTCGAGGGGGATGCCGGCCTGCAGGGCATTCAGCAGGCGCTGATCCACCTCGTCGGGCTTGTGGCGTACCGGTGCGGCGGCGGTGGTGCTCACGATTCCTCCTCGAGGATCCAGTGGGCCGCATCGATGGCGGCGTAGGTGATGATGATGTCTGCACCCGCACGCACGATCGACGTGAGGGTCTCCATCATTGCGCGGCGCTCATCGATCCAGCCGCGTTCGGCGGCGGCCTTGATCATCGAGTATTCGCCGCTCACGTGGTACGCGGCCAGGGGCAGGTCGGTTGCCGCGCGCACGGCGCGTATGACGTCGAGGTAGGTGGCGGCGGGCTTCACCATCACCATGTCGGCACCCTCGGCCTCATCGGCCTGCACCTCACGCACTGCTTCGCGTACGTTCGGCGGGTCCATCTGGTACCCGCGGCGATCGCCATGGCCCGGTGCCGACCCGGCGGCCTCGCGGAACGGCCCGTAGAAGGCCGATGCGTACTTGGCCGAGTACGACATGATCGCCACGTCCTCGCGGCCGGCGCCGTCGAGCGCCGCCCGGATGGCGCCCACCCGGCCGTCCATCATGTCGCTCGGCGCCACGATGTCGGCACCGGCGTCCGCGTGGCTCACGGCGGTGCGTGCGAGCACCTCGAGCGAGGAATCGTTCGCCACCTCGCCGGTCGCGTCGAGGATCCCGCAGTGCCCGTGGTCGGTGTACGCGCACAGGCACACGTCGGTGATGATCACAAGATCCGGGAGTGCCGCGCGCAGCGCACGCACGGCCTGCTGCACCACGCCATCCTCGGCGTGCGCCGACGTGGCATGCGGCGTCTTGTCGTCGGTGACCCCGAACAGGAGCACGCCACCGACGCCGGCGGCATGCGCACGGCGGGCCTCATCGATCAGGAGGTCGGGGGAGAGTCGTGCCATGCCCGGGAGCGCGTCGATCGGCTGCCGCACGCCCTCGCCCGCCACCGCGAACATGGGGAGCACCATCTGCGATGGCCGGGGTACGGCCTCGCGCACCAGGCGGCGGATGCCCGCGGTGCGCCGGAGGCGTCGATGGCGCACGGCCGGGAACATGCCCCCGGCTGCCGCGGTGTGTGTGCGCATTTCCTGCACGGCTGTCGAGTGTATCGTCGGTTCCGTGAAGGGAGGGTCCGACCCGGAGCTCATGCAGGCGGGCATCTCGCCGGCCCACATGGTCGCGGGCTATCGGGCGGGGTTCTTCCCGATGGACGAAAGCGGTGCCACCGGCCCTGTCGGCTGGTTCGCGGCTGATCCACGGGCCGTCATCCTGCCGTCCGGTGCCCGGGTGCCGGCGACCGTGCGGCGCATGCTGCGACGCCGGGCATACGAGGTGCGGGTGGACACCGCATTCGGCGAGGTCGTCGCCGCGTGCGCGGGTGACCGGGAGGGCGTGTGGCTCACCCCCCGCCTGGCGCGTGGATACGCCGCCCTGCACCGGGCCGGCATCGCCCACAGCGTGGAGGCCTGGGATGGCGACCAGTTGGTGGGCGGCCTGTTCGGCGTGGCGATGGGTCGCTTTATGAGTGCCGAGAGCATGTTCCACCGGGCACCGGATGGAGGTAACGCGGCCATCGCCGGGCTGCTCGGCATCGCCGCCACTGCGGGTGCGCTGCTCCTGGACGTGCAGATGGCCTCGGCGCATGTGGCACGTTTTGGCGCGCGTGAGATACCGGGGGCCGAGTTCTCGGCCCGGCTTGCCGAGGCCCTGCGGGAGCCATCCGGCGCCTAGAGGTGCATGCGGCGGCCGAGCGCCACCCGGGCGGCCACGCCGTACACCACGGCCACCAGGAGCAGCACGCCCATGCCGATCCACGTCGACGATCCCACCTCGGGGTCCACGAGAAGCCCCTGGAAGGTGCGCGCGGCCGGTCCGAAGCCCGCGAGCGCGCTGGCCCAGTAGGCGATGTCACTTCCCGGGATGAGGGCGATCACCGCCAGCGGCAGCGCGATCATGAGGCCTGCGAGAAGAGCGGTGCGGGTCTCGCGCGCGAGCGCGCCGATGAGGAGCCCGAAGGAGCTGAAGGCGAGCCCTGCCAGCAGCAGGGCGGGCAGCCAGAGCAGCCAGCGCCCCACGGAGATCGACGTGGAGAGCGTCACCACCACCAGCAGCACGAAGCCGACGATCGTGCACGCGATCGATGCGAGCACGGCCTTCTGGGTGATGATCGTGCCCGGGCCGGCGAGTCCGCGGCCAAGACGCGAGAGCACTCCGTCCTCGCGTTCGGCGGAGAGGAGCGCGGCGGCCAGCAGCACTCCCACGAGCCCCAGACCCACCACCAGCGCACCGGCGATGCCGAGTGCCGAGAGCGGCTCGCGCCCTGGGGGTCCGGCGGCGATGTCGAGCCTGATGGGGCTGGCGATCGACTGCGCCGCCGGCTTGGCGAGATCGAGGTTGCTCCCCACCCCCGAGATGTAGTCGCGAAGGGGCCCGAGGCGATCTGCGAGCGCCGCCCGCCCGTCGCGGCGCAGTTGCGCCTGCACCTGCCGGATCACCTGATCGCTCGCGCCGAGGCCCAGCAGGTTCCCCGACCTGCCGAACACGCCCACCTCCCCGCCGTCCTGGATGAGGTCCACCAGGTTCAGCACCTGCCCCACGTATGCCGTGGCGAGGGCCTGGTTCAGGCGGAAGACCGCCGATTCGAGGTTGCGCTCGATGGCCTGCGCCTCGATGGGTGAACGGGGGTTGGTCTGCAGCGCCAGCACCGGCGAACGGATGCCCGACTGCAGGTCGGCGATGAAGCCCCGCGGCACCGTGAGCACGGCGCTCACCCGGCCGTCGGCGAGCGCCTCCTGGGCCTGGGGGGTGGAGAGGCGAACCAGGTCGACGTCGTCCTCCAGGCGGGTTGCGTAGTCCTCCACCGACAGGCGCTCATCGCCCACCTGCACCGTGCGGCCCGATGCCGCATCGAGGTTGACGAAGGCCACCGAGGGCCGGCGGTCCCCGCCGGACAGCGCGATGGCGAGGAGGATGGCGATGACGATGGGATACCCGATGAGCACGGCGAGCAGGCCGCGGCTGCGGCCGAGGACGCGGAGGTCCTTGCCGAAGAGCAGCAGGGCCGACCGGAGCGGCCTCACGTCCCGTCCCCCACCAGCGCCATGAACGCGGCCTCGTCCATGTCCCCTGCCGGGCCGTCGTGGCGCATACGGCCACCGGCCAGCACCACCACGCGGTCGGCGTGCCGCGCGGCCTCTCCGATGGACTGGGTGGAGAAGATCAGCGACATGCCGTCCTCGGCCACCAGCTCATCCATCCAGGTCCACAGGCGGAGGCGCTGGTCGGGGCTGAGGGTGCCGGTGGGCTCGTCGAGCAGCAGCAGCCGGGGGGAGCCTGCCAGCGCGATGGCCAGGTTGAGTCGCTGGAGGGTGCCGGTGGACAGGGCGCTGGCTGCGCGATCGGCGACCTCACCGAGGTCGGCCCGCGCGATCAGG
>JBIIQA010000008.1:0-27500 GCA_044342355.1 Miltoncostaeaceae bacterium
TGGAAGTCACCGACGATCGGCACCTCGACATCATGGATATCGCGCAGCCGGGCAACGATCTCAGGGACCTTCGCCGCCGCCTCCCGGTTGTTCACCGTGATGCGCACCACCTCGGAACCTGCCCGCGTGAGCTCCGCGACCTGCACCGCCGTGGCGACGGCGTCCTTAGTGTCGGTGTTCGTCATCGACTGGACGACCACGGGGGCGCCCCCGCCGATGGGGACACCGCCCACAAGGCAGCGCGTACTCACTCGTCGGGGCCGGTCCACGGCCGGGCAGTGTAGCGCCCCTCCCTACGACTACCTGAACTGGAAGCCCTCGCCGGCGAGCTTTCCGATGTCGTTCTGGAGCGCGAAGACGAAGACGATGAGGATCACGGCCCACCCGACCATCGCCGACCTCTCGTACACCCGGCTGCTGATGGGAGAGCCCTTCAGCTTCTCGAGCAGCGCGAAGAGGATATGCCCCCCATCAAGGGGGAAGATCGGCAGCAGGTTGAAGATCGCGAGAACAAGGCTGATCAGCCCGATGAAGCGGAGGATCTCCATGAGGCCATCGCCCGCGACCTCGTTGTACACCGCGCCGATGGCCACCACTGAGCCCACCTGCTCACGGGCCTCCCCGCTCGTGAAGAGCTGCCCGATACCCTTGGCGTTCTCCTCGATGAGGAACCACGTGTATCGCCCGGCCGTCGTCACCCCACCGACCGGCCCCTCCGACTGCCGCTCGCCGCGGAGCAGGGTGAACTGCACCCCGAGCCGACCCACCTGCTGGCCGTCGATGCCCTCCGCAGATCCCAGGGTCACACGGGCCTGCCGCACCTCGCCGTCCGATGCGAAGCGCACGACGACGGGCTTACCAGGGTTTTCCTGCAGCTCCGCACGAGCCCGTTCGATCCCTGCCTGGCCGGTGGTGGCAATCCCGTTGACCGACAGCAGGCGATCGCCCGGCCCAATGCCGATGGCGGCGGCGGGGCTTCCCGGTGTCACCACGTCCACGGCACTGGTCGCCTGAAACGACGGGGTCCCAATCCAGAAGTACAGCGCGAAGCACAGGAACGCCACGACCAGATTGACGAAGGGGCCCGCGAAGATCGTGGCCACCTTCTTCCACGTGGGCGCCGCGTAGTAGGCCCTCGGGACGATCTCGGGGGGCAATTCCTCGTCCCGTGTCATGCCGGTGATCTTCACGTAACCGCCAAGCGGCAGCCATCCGATCCCGTACTCCGTCTCGCCCCGCGTGAACTTCGCGATCGGGCGACCGAAGAAGATGGAGAACCGCTCCACGCGCATGCCGCACCACTTCGCAACCACCATGTGACCGGCTTCGTGCACGAGCACGAGGAACATGAGGATGAGTACGAAGGCGAGGATGTTCCACGTCAGGCTCACCCTGCGGCCACCACGGTGCTCACTGCCCGGCGTGCGGCGCGATCCGCCTCGAGAACGGTCCCAAGCGAGTCCGCGGCCACCGCAGGCACCGCGTCAAGGGCGTGCTCCACTCCGCGTGGGATGTCCATGAAGCCCACCCTGCCGGCGAGGAACGCCTCTACGGCCACTTCGTTCGCGGCATTCAGGATGGCGGGCGCGGTGCCACCCTCCCGCCCTGCGGCGATGGCGAGGCCAAGACACGGGAACGCATCGAGGTCGGGGTCCTCGAACTGCCAGGACACGCCGGCGAGCCCCATCGCCTCGCGCTCCGGCGGGGGCTCGGGCCATCGGAGGGCATGCCCGATCGGCACGCGCATGTCGGGTGGACCCATGTGGGCCAGCACGCTGCCGTCATCAAGCCGCACCATCGCGTGGATCATCGACTGCGGGTGCACGATGACCTCGACCTCGGCGTACGGCAGGCCGAACAGGTGATGCGCTTCGATGACTTCAAGCCCCTTGTTCATGAGAGTCGCGGAATCGATCGTGATCTTGGCGCCCATGGACCACGTGGGGTGCGCGAGCGCGTCGGACGGGGTGACGCCCGCGAGGTCTGCGGCATCCCATCCGCGAAATGGGCCACCGGACGCGGTGAGAATCGCCGACCGCACGCGCGCCCGGTCCACTCCCTCGAGCAGCTGGAAGAGTGCTGAATGCTCGCTGTCGACCGGGACGAGGCCGGCACCTGTGCGTCGCCGCACCTCGGCCACCAGATCGCCCCCGGCCACCAGCGACTCCTTGTTGGCGAGAGCCACCGGTATACCGCGCTCAAGGGCAGCGAGGGTTGGCGGCAGCCCAGCCGCCCCGACCAGCCCGTTGAGAACCACATCGGGCTCTGCGGCGTCGATCAGGTTGCCGAGGTCACTGGTGAATCCGACGGACCCACCGCCTGCGGCCGCACTTGTGTGCGCGATGCCCCGGCTGACCGCCTGCGCCACCATTTCGCTGACGCGGGATCCGCAGGCAAGGCCGACGCAGCACATATCGCCCGCCGCGTCGATGACGTCGAGAGCCTGGACTCCGATGGAGCCTGTTGAGCCCAGGATGAGAACGCGCTTCACGGCTGCGAAGGTATCACCGCGCCCGCCGGGCGCGCGCGCACTCGGGCGCGAGAGGCCTCGTGGGGCTACAGAAGGTCCTGAGCGGTGTCGCAGAACGCCGCCACGAGTGCGACCGAGGCTTCCAGGTCATCCGGATGGCAGGTTTCCACCACCTGATGCACGTAACGGGTCGGGATCGACACGCATCCCGCGAGAGCACCGTCGCCGCCGAGCTGCAACTCACGGGTATCGGTGCCACCGCGGCTCATGATCTCGATCTGGGTCGGGATCCCTCTCTCCCCGGCAATGCGGACGAGGTGGTCGATCACCGCCCGGGGCACGATCACGCCCGAGTCGTACGCCTTGATCGCCGCGCCGCCGCCCACTGCGGTCACCTGCTCATGGGGCTTGGCCCCCGGGCCGTCATTCGCGAGGGTGATGTCAATGGCGAGACCGATGTCCGGGCGCAGGCGCTGGGCGGCCACCCGTGCCCCGCGCAGGCCGACCTCCTCCTGGGTTGTGGCCACGGCAATCACCTCGCAGTGGTGGTCGCCGAGCCTCCGGAGCGCCTGGAGCATCACGTAGAGGCCCGCCCGGTTGTCAAGGCTCTTGCAGGTGATGAGATCGCCGAGGCGGGCGAGCGTGCGCTCGCGGGTGACCGGGTCACCCTTTTGCACGAGCTCGCGCACCCGCTCCGCCGGAAGGCCCACGTCGATGTAGTGATCGTCGGGCTTCGGAAGCCGCTTGCGCTCATCCTCGGTCATGATGTGGATGGGCTTGGCCCCCATCACGCCGAGGAGATCCTCGCGGCCGTGCACGATCACCCGCTGGGCCACCTTGGTCTTCGGGTCGAAGCCCCCCAGGGGAACGACCCGGATGAAGCCCTTGTCGTCGATGTGCGTCACGAGGAACCCCAACTCATCCATGTGGGCCGCAAGCACCACCCGAGGGCCCCCACCCCCCTTCCTCACTCCCGCGACGCTCCCCATCGGATCGACACTGATCTCGTCGACGTATGGCTCCATCTCGCGGATCACAAGATTGCGGATGCGCTCCTCGCGCCCGGGGGCGCCGGGTGCCTCGCAGAGCGCCGTGAGCAGTTCGATGTCCACAGGGTCCCCCTCCATCAGAGCACGAGCCAGATCGTCACGAAGTATCCCGCGAGGGAGGCGAACAGCATCGAATCGAAGCGGTCGAGGATTCCGCCGTGCCCCGCGAGGATCGTCCCGGAGTCCTTGACGCCCACGTCACGCTTCATCATCGACTCGAAGAGATCGCCTGCATACGCCGCGAGGCAGATTGCGAGCCCCACGACGATGGACTGCCACCAGGAGATCCAGTTCATGTAGAGCCCGGCGAACCAGACGCCGCCGGTCCCACCGATGAGGCCTCCCGCGAAGCCCTCCCACGTCTTGTTGGGCGAGGTGCGCGGAGCGATCGCACGGCGCCCCCAGAGGCGCCCGGAAATGTACGAGGCGGTGTCGAACACCCAGACCCCGACGAGGAGGTTGATCATGGCCCCGGCGCCGTCCGGAAGGTCGCGGGTCATGACCAGCACCCCGGCGGGCAGCGCGATGTACATCCCGCCCATCAGGATGATGGCCACGCGCTGGGTGATGTTGCCCCGCTCCGCCAGGGTGAGGGCCGCTATGGCCGCCAGGATGAGCCCCGCGGCGAGCGCAGCGAGAAGGGCGCGCTCGGGGGGCGACGCCCAGAGCGACAGCACCACCGCGAGTACCGCGGTGGCGTAGCCCGCCCACTGGAGCCGCGGGGCCACCTGCATGAGCGCGTAGAACTCGTAGAGCGCGCCGAGCGCGACGGCGAGCGCGAAGACGCCGAATACCGGGCCCCCGAAGTAGACGGCCGCGAGGATGACGGCCACCCCGGGGATGGCCACGAGGATCCGGCTCATCATCGGGCGCCGAACCTCCTGCTGCGCGATGCGAACTGCGAGAACGCATCCGCGAGGTCATCCGGCCCGAAGTCCGGCCAGAGGGCGTCGGAGAACACGAGCTCCGCATAAGCGGATTGCCAGAGGAGGAAGTTGGACAGGCGCTGCTCACCCGAGGTGCGGATGATCAGCTCCGGATCACGCATGTCCGGCGCATACATGTACCTGCCGAAGTCCTCGTCAGCGGCCTCTGGTCCCGCCTCTGCGGCGAACCGCCTGGCGGCGTCCACGATCTCGGCACGCCCTCCGTAGTTCATCGCGATGAAGAGGCGCATGCGCTCGTGGTGGGCGGTGCGGGCCTCCGCCTCCGCGATCTTCGCGAGGAGGTCATCATCCAACTGGTGCAGTCGCCCGATGAAACGGATTGCTACGCCCTCCGCATCGAGATCGGGCACCTCGCGGTCGATCAATTCGGAGAAGAGGACCATCAGATCGGCCACCTCGTCATCCGGCCGGTTCCAGTTCTCCGTGGAGAACGAGAACACCGTGAGATCGCGCACACCCATGTCCCCCGCCGCACGCACGACGCGACGCAGCGCCTTGGCACCGGCCCGGTGCCCTGCCGCAGTGGGAAGGTGACGCCGCCGCGCCCAGCGCCCGTTTCCATCCATGATGATGGCGACGGACTGCGGAACCCCATCGAGGGGCGCCACAGGCTGCGGGGCGGGGCGGGCGCCGAGGGCGGCGCGGGCGGCGCGGGCGGCACGTATACGTGAGAGAACAGACATGAAGACGGATGCGACGGGGCGGGTCGTCACACCTCCATGATCTCGGCCTCCTTGCGGGCCAGCATGTCGTCAACCGCCTTCACCTCGGTGTCCGTCATCTTCTGGACCTCATCCTGAGCACGTCCGAGGTCATTCTTGGAGACGTCGCCGTCCTTCTCCGCGCGCTTGAACTCGTTGAGAACGTCCCGGCGCACGTTCCGCACCGCCACGCGGGCCTCTTCCGCCATTCGGTGGGCCACCTTCACAAGCTCTTTCCTGCGCTCCTCGGTGAGCTGAGGCAGCGGCAGACGGATGGTGTTCCCGTCATTGCCGGGCTGGAGCCCGAGGTCCGACTCCAGGATCGCCCTCTCGATGTCCTGGATCATCGTCTTGTCGAACGGCTGCACCGTGAGCAGGCGGGCCTCGGGGGCATGGATCTTCGCGAGCTGCGTCAGCGGCGTGGCGGCCCCGTAGGCGTCCACCTGAATGCGATCGAGCAACGCCGTGCTTGCACGCCCGGTCCGCAGTGCCGCGAACTCGTTCTGGAGGTTCTTGACCGCCCCCTCCATTCGCCGCTTGGCGTCATCCATGCGCTCCCTCATGCTGCCCCTCCCGCTTCGGGGCCAGATGGCCCGCTGACGATGGTTCCCACGCGTTCCCCGCTGAGAATCCGCCCGAGGTTGGCCTCGTCCTGCATATTGAAGACCAGCAGCGGCAGGTCGTTGTCCATGCACAACGTGAGCGCCGTCGCATCCATCACGGCGAGCCCGCGCTCGAGGACCTCCATGTGCGAGATGGCCGGGATGAGCGTCGCCGACGGGTCCTCCCTCGGGTCCGCCGTCATCACGCCCGCGACGTTGTTCTTCGCCATGAGGATGCACTCCGCCCCGATCTCCAGAGCGCGCAGGGCGGCCGTGGTGTCGGTGGTGAAGAACGGGTTACCCGTGCCGGCCGCGAAGATCACGACACGCTTCTTCTCAAGATGCCTGATGGCGCGGCGGCGGATATATGGCTCCGCCACCTCCTGCATGGCGATCGCCGACTGGATACGGGTGGTGAGGCCCAGCTTCTCCAGGGCATCCTGGATGGCAAGGGCATTGAGCATTGTGGCGATCATGCCCATGTAGTCCGCAGTGGCACGATCCATGCCGCTCGCCGCTCCGATGACACCGCGGAAGATGTTGCCGGCGCCAACCACCACGGCGACCTCCACGTCTCGGTCCGTCGCCTCCCTGATCACGCGCGCGACGCCGCTGATCTGCTCGGGGTCGATCCCGTACCCCTGATCCCCCATGAGCGCTTCGCCGGAGAGCTTCAGGAGCACCCGGGACCACACGGCAGGCAGGCCCGCTCCCGCGATGGCGGGAGCGGGCCCGGGCGTGTCGCTACTCCCCAAGCCCGTAGACCGTAAAGCGCCGCACCGTGATGTTCTCGCCCAGTTCCGACGACGTCTCGGCGCGGAGCTCCTCCATGGTGCGCTGCCTCTTCTCGGTCGCATCGCGGAAGAAGGGCTGCTCGAGAAGGCAGATCTCACTGAGATGCTTCGCGAGCTTGCCCTCCACGATCTTCTCGCGCGCGCTCTCCGGCTTGTCCTTCGCCTGATCGGCGTAGACCTCGCGCTCCCGCTGCTTGTAGTCGTCCGGCACATCGTCGGCCGACACGTAGATCGGCTTCATCGCCGCGACGTTCAGTGCGACATCCCGTGCGAACTGCTGAAACCGATCGGTGCGCGCGACGAAGTCCGTCTCGCAGTTCACCTCCACCAGGACGCCGAGTCGGCCACCCTGATGGATGTAACTGGCGATCGTCCCCTCGTTGGCATCCCGCCCGGCGCGCTTCGCCGCAGCGGAGAGGCCCTGCTTGCGCAAAAGGGTCACGGCCTCATCGAGATCCCCGCCCGTCTCCGAGAGCGCCTTTTTGCAATCCATCATGCCGGCACCGGTCTTGTCGCGAAGCTCCTTGACGAGCGCAGCAGGAATCGGGGTGGTGCTCACGCCGAACCCTCCTCTGTCGCGCCGGCCTGCTCCGTGGCCACCTGCTCGACGACGGCGTCGGTGGCGAGCTCGACAGCGGCCTCCTCAAGAACGACATCCGCGGCCACCGCGGCCTCGGCGGAAACCTCCGCCTCCGCCTCCTGCACAATCGCCGCGGCCTCGATCGCCACTGCGGCATCTGCCACCTCGACCGCGGCCACCTCGTCGGCTGCTGCGCGCGACTGACCACGGGCAAGACGGGCGGCGTCCGGGTCGCCGGCAGCAAGCGCTGCGGCTGCCGCTGCCCGGGCCTCTTCGTAGCCGCCCTGCGGGTCGAGACCCTTGCCCTCACGGATGCCATCGGCGATCACCGACAGCACGAGTGAGCACGAGCGGATGGCGTCGTCGTTACCCGGGATGACGTAGTTCGCCTCGTCGGGGTCACAGTTGGTGTCCACCAGGCCGATCACCGGAATGCCGAGACGGTTCGCCTCACGCACGCCGATCGACTCCTTGTTCAGGTCGACGATCACGACGGCATCGGGGCGGCGCTGCATCTCGGCCACCCCGCCAAGGTTGGCCTCCAGCTTCACGAGCTCGGCCGTTGCGGCAAGGCGCTCGCGGGTGGGCAGCAAGGCGAGCTGGCCACCGGCCTTCTGGGCGCGGAGCTCATGGAGGCGCCGAATGCGCTGGCTGATGGTGCTCCAGTTGGTGAGCAGGCCACCCAGCCAGCGGTGCGAGATGTAGGGCATGCCGGCGCGGATTGCCTGCTCGCGCACGGAGTCGCGGCACTGCTTCTTGGTGCCGACGAACATCACGGTGCCGCCACGCTCCGAGACGTTGCGTGCGAAACCATGGGCCCTCTCAAGCAGATCAAGCGTCTGCTGGAGGTCAATGATGTAGATGCCGCTGCGCTCACCGAAGATGAATCGCTTCATCTTGGGATTCCAGCGGCGGGTCTGATGGCCGAAGTGCACTCCGGACTCCAGAAGCTGCTTCATGGTGACGACGGGCACGCGTCGTGCTCCTTGTTCGGTTGGGACTGGATGCCCGGGGAAGACGGGGGGAACCGGCAGGCCGGTCACCACCCCCCGCCGGGAAACCCCGGGGACGAGTGTGGATGTCGGGCTCGATCGAGACCGCCCGGGGATACTAGCCGTCCCCGCCCGCCCGGTCACGGGCCGCGCTCAGGGCGCTCTCGAGGTCGGCCGGAAGGGGGCTCTCGAACTGCATGCCCTCGCCGGTCGCGGGGTGCGTGAAGCCAAGCTGGTAGGCGTGGAGGAACTGCCGTGGAAGACCCTGCGGATGGCGCCCCCTGCCGTACAACGGGTCACCGAGGACGGGATGCCCGGCGTGCTCCAGATGCACCCTCACCTGGTGGGTGCGGCCCGTCTCCAGACGCGCCTCGATGAGGGCCAGGTCACCGATCTGCTCGAGACGGCGAAAGTGGGTGACGGCCTCGCGCCCGCCGACAGGTACGACGGCCTGCCGCGTGCGTCGACGTGGATCACGCCCGATGGGGCGGTCGACCGTAAGGGCCGGGGGAAAGGATCCGTACGCCAGAGCGAGGTAGCGGCGCTCGATCGCACGGTCGCGCATCATGCGCCCGAGGTCACGGTGCGCGCGCTCCGTGCGCGCCACCAGCAGCAGCCCCGAGGTGTCGCGGTCGAGCCGGTGGACGATTCCCGGCCGCTCCGGGTCGTCGCCCCCGGCAATACCCCCGCCGATGAGCCCGTGCACGAGTGTTCCCCCTGAGTGCCCCCGTGATGGGTGCGTGACCATCCCGGCGGGCTTGTCAACCACCAGCAGGTGCGAATCGGAGTACACGATCGGCACACCGAGTTCCTCGGGGTCAATCTGTCCCGGCGCAGGCGGCGCCGGCCCGAGGTCGACGTGCACCGCATCGCCCCGCTCGAGCAGGTGCCGCTTGGCGCGCGACCCCCCATTGACGGTGACCGCTCCCGCCTCGATGAGGCGCTGCGCAGCTGCCCGGCTCTCGACGCCCGGCACCTCCGCCAGTACGGCGTCAAGCCTCCTGCGCGCCTGGTCCGACGTGACGGTGAGGGTGACGACCCGGTTCTCAGTCATCGCCGGATGCGAAGACGATTGCGAGCACGAGAAGAACGGCACCGGACACGATCGCCATGTCCGCCACGTTGAAGGGCGGCCACGGCCCGATCGCGATGAAGTCGGTCACGCCATCGCGCGATGCGCGGTCGATCAGGTTCCCGATGCTTCCGCCGAGGAGGAGGCCTCCCCCAATCGGTACGAGGCGGTGCTGACCGGCATACGCCACGAGCACGACGGCAATCACGGCGATCGCGATCAACGTGAGCACGGTGATGACGCCGGTGCTGCCCGAGAACAGGCTGAACGCGATCCCCGTGTTCGTCGTATGCACGAGGTCGAGCCCGGGAACGATGCTGATCACCTCCCCCGGGGTGATCGTTGCGCGCACGATCACCTTGATCACCTGGTCGGCGACCAGCACGACGAGGGCGATGACGGCCATCAGGCGCAGGCGCTGCAGCAACTCCTTCCGCAGGCGCCGCGAGATGACATCGGGCAGCGCCTCCCGGGGCGAGCGACCGGGCCCGGTCATGCCACTGCCGAATCGATCGCAGCCATGCGGGATTCGATCTCCGAGGGCTCACCATCGATCTCGATGATCTTGCGGGCTCCCGTCGACCCCCGACGGACGCGCACCGCACTGGCGCGCACGCCGGCCACGTCCGCAAGGTACGCGCACAGGGCGGCATTCGACTGCCCCTTATGGGGGGCGGCGGCAATCTGCACCCGCACCGCACCGTCCTGCACGCCCACCGCGCCCGTGCGGCGCGCGCGGGGCACCGCCTTGACGACGACCACCACCCCTCCGTCGCGACGCGTCACCCATGCGGGTACGGGTGCGGTCGCGCTCAGAAGGCCTCCAGGACGCGCACGACCACGTTATTCGCCACATAAAGGACGATCAACGCCACGATCGGCGAGAGGTCGAACATGCCCACCGGCGGAATGACCCGCCGGAAGGGACGCAGGTACCAGTCCGTGCTCTCGTGGAAGAACCGCCACAGGGCCGATGTGATGCGACCCATGGGAGGAGTGCGCACCCACGAGAGAAGAATCCTGATCAGCATGATGAACAGGAACACGGTGAACAGCGCATTGACGTACTGCACGACGAGATCCACGGGAACCCCTACAACTCGGCCGCACGGGCGGCAGCAGCCCGCACTGCAGCCTTGAGGGCATCGGCGGTTCCGGCTCCGTCGAGAACACCGATGCCCGCGGCCGTCGTTCCCCCGGGAGACGTGACGCGCTGCTGCAGGAGGGCGGGGTCCTCACCACCGGCGAGCAACGCGGCCGTCCCGGCCAGCACACCGTGAACCATCGCCCGGGAATCCGCCGCGGACAGGCCGCCATCAATACCCGCGCCCACGAGGGCGGCAGCGACGTAGGCCAGGAACCCGGGGCCACTTCCGCCGATTGCGGTGGCGAGGGGAAACATCTCCTCATTCATCTCGATCACGGCGCCGAGGGGCCGAAGCACATCCCGCAAACCCTCAGCGTCAGGGACGTCGCGAGTGGCCACGGCCACGACCCCATCGCCGGAGGCAACCGCGAGGTTGGGCATGAGCCGTACGATCGGACGTCCGGGCGCGAGGGCCGCCAGTCGCTCGATCGGCCAACCGGCGGCCACCGAGGCCAGTATCGCGCCCTCCACCATGCGCGGCACCACCTGGGCGAGCACGGCGGCGAGGTCCTGCGGCTTGACCGCCATCACGACGATCTGACAGGCGGCGGCATTCCCGGCTTCCACTCCGTGAGCAGCGGCGACCGCATCCGCGCGGCCGGGCATCTGATCCTCGACGACGACGCGCGCGTGCCGTGCAAGGCCGGCGGCGAGGGCACTGCCCATCGCGCCCACGCCGACGACGCCGATGGCGGGGGCACGGTCGGTCACGGACTCAGTACTGGTTGAAGAAGCCCTTTTCGAGAAGGCGCGCGCGCTCCTCGGCCGAGACCTCGACGTTGCGGGGCGTGAGAAGGAAGACCTTGTCGGCGATGCGGGACATTCCCCCATCAAGGGCGTACGTGAGACCACTGGCGAAGTCGATGAGCCGCTTCGACAGGTCGGTGTCGGCCGACTGCAGGTTGAGGATGACCGGAATCGTGCCCTTGAACTTGTCCGCGATCTGCTGGGCGTCGTTGAAGCTGCGCGGGATCACGAGGGTGACCTCCACCCCGCGGGCGGATGACCGGGAAGGCGTGCTCACGGCGCGCATGTGACGTGACGGCGACGGCACACCGGGGTCGCTGTAGATGTCGTCGAAATCCTCCGACCGGGACGAGTGGGCCCGGCGGGATCCCCGGTCGCGCGAGCCCCGGTCGTCGCGGTGTTGATCCTCGTCACGAACACGCGCGTTTGTCTCGCGATCGTGGTCGTCGTACTCGTCGTACTCGTCGTATTCGTCATAGCCGTCGTCGGCCATTCCGAAATACGCGAGGGTCTTCTGCCAGTACTCGTTGAACGACATCTACGGCTGCTCCATCCGGGTGCTGTCGACGATTCCCCGTCCGATACGCACCATGGTAGCGCCCGCCTCCACGGCAACGATGAAATCCTGCGACGTGCCCATTGAGAGATCCCGCAGGTCATGATCACCTGACCACCTGGCGAGCAGCGCATCGCGGGCGTCCCGCACGCCCTCGAACCACGGGCGCGACGCCTCGGGGTCGTCTGTGGACGGTGGGAGTGCCATCAGTCCCCCCACACATACCCCGAGCCCGGCCGCATGCGCGAGCGCGTCCCCGAGGGTGTTCATCGGGAAGCCACCCTTGCTCTCCTCGTCAGCGCAGTTCACCTGCAGCAGCACCCGGACCGGCGACGTGGCCCGTCGCGCGATCTCATCGAGGAGAGACAATCGATCGACGGAGTGGATCAGGCGTACGCGGGGGAGCACGTCCCGCACCTTCCGCGACTGCAGGTGCCCGATGAAGTCGAATCTCGCAGCAGCCGCGATGGCGTCCTGCTTCGCCACGAGATCCTGCAGGCGGTTTTCGCCGATGAGCGTGATCCCCGCCTCCACAAGCGAAGGGGCATCATGCGCTGGCACGTACTTCCCGGCCAGCACGATCTCCACCGACCCCGGGCGGCGTCCGGCTCGCAGACACGCCTCATCAATGCGCCGCCGCGTGGCCTCCATCTCCTCGCGCAGCCGGTTCACGTCAATCATGTGAGCTCCTCGATCCACACGATTCCCGCCTGCCGGCCGGCCCGCGCGCCGTCGCGGCGATGCGAGAACCAGCGACCAGGGCCGCACGCGGTGCATTCACCCACGGCCTGCACCGCTTCGTCGCCCACGCCGCATGCTGCAAGCGCCCGGCGCACCCCGAGCGCCAGGTCAACGGCGTCACCGTGCACGACATCATCGCCGAAGCATGCGGCCATCGTCCGACGGAGTTCCACATCCACGGGGTAGCAGCAGGGCCCGATGCGCGGGCCGATCGCCGCCCGGATAGCACCCGGCGCGACGTCCATCGCCTCGACGGCGCACGCGACCACCCCCGCCACGAGACCGCGCCACCCCGCGTGAACAGCCGCGACCGTGGAGCCATCGTGCGCCCACAGAAGGACGGGTGCGCAATCCGCACCGAGCGCCAGCAGGGCAACGCCCGGGGCCCGCGTCACCGATGCGTCCGCCACCGCGAATCCGTCCGGCGCCTCCACGTATGCGCCGCACCCGCCCTGCGCACCCACGGTGATCGCGCGCACGCCGTGGGCCTGGTTCAGCAGAACGGCGCGCGACACATCGAACCCCGCCGCGCGCGCGAGACCCTCCCGATTCCGGACAACCTCGGACATCGCGCTCGCCCCCGACATGCCAAGGTCGCGATCGCCGCCGGAGAAGAGGGCGCGCACCGGCGCAGACCCCACTGAAACCTCACGCAGCGCGGGCGACATCACCGGTACCGACCTGTTTCGGCGAGGGCCATCGCCATCTGCTCGCCCCGCCCGTGGACCTCGCCGTCGAGGACGGCGGCCCGCACCGCCCTCAGCGCCCTGCCGATTGCGGGGCCGGGGGCAACCCCGGCGACCACCAGATCCGACCCCGTCACCTCGGGCACGAGGTCACGCCACTCCCCCCACCACCGGCCCACGACCTGCGCGCCCGCGAGCGCCGCCCCCACCTGAGCGGCCGGTGCACGATCACGGAGAAGCGCGTCGACGTCGGAGGGGCGGTCGCACCGGGTGAGCGCCGGTGCAAGGGCAAGCCCCTCACGCACCTCACGCGCGATCGCGCGCGCCCATTGGGGGAGCGCGGCCGACTGGACGGCGTCCGACCGCACGCCCAGGCCGAGGCGCAATGCCCAGACGGTGGGCGCGGGCGCCCCGGGTCGCCCGAGGGTGGCGTCGAGTGCGGCGAGACGGTCGTCGCGGCGGCTGTCGGGGTCGGGCCATGCGAGCCCGATGGCCTGGCCCATCCCCAGCCCCACAGGGGCGGATCCCTCGGCCAGCAGACGTGCCGCCTCGTCGGCCACGCGGCTCTGATCGAGCGTGGCCGACGCTGCAGCCTCGCGCGCTTCCGCCTCGGTGGACTCCTCCATCCGGAAGGCAAGGCGCGCTGCGTACCGGAGGGCCCGCACCACACGGCTCGGATCCTCGGCGAAGGCACCCTCCCTGATCAGCCTGATCCGCTCGGCCACGATGTCGCGGCGGCCGCCATGGGGATCGATGATCGTTCCCGCGCCATCGCCATGCAGGACGAAAGCAATCGCGTTGACCGTGAAGTCCCTGCGGCGGAGGTCGTCATCGAGACTGCCCGGGGCCACATCGGGGAGTGCGCCAGGGTGCGGGTAGGTCTCCTTGCGGGCACTGACGAGATCGACGTGCCGGCCGTGGGGCAACTCGATGCGGGCAGTGCGGAACCGGTCGTGCGCGACGACCCTTCCGCCGAGGTCACGCCCGATCTCGCCGGCAAGGGCGATCGCATCACCCTCGACCACCAGGTCGATGTCAGGACCGTGCGTGACGCCGAGGAGCGCATCGCGCACGGCGCCCCCCACGAGGCATATCCGCGGCGCAGTGGACGGGAATGCGATGCGGGCGAGCACCGGATCGCGATCCACCCACTCCCCCACCGCGCTAGCATCATCGCCATGGCTGATCACGTCGCCAACAACCTCAATGCCTCTGCTCCCATCGCACTCGAAGGGCTCGCCGAGGCCATTGCGAGGTGGGAGGGCTGCTCGCTGGACGATCTGCAGGAGGCCTCCGCCCGCATGCGGGGTGAGGTGCGACGGTGGGCAGAAGATCCTGCGAACTCCGAGCGCGCCATCTCCGACTCACCCGTCTACCTCGACCGCATGGCGGTCGAGGTGCTCGTCGAGCGGCGGTTCTTCACCGAGTAGGGCCTCAGGCCGTTCGCCCGATAACGGCGATCGCCTCGATCTCCACCGTTGCACCTGCGGGCAGGGCGGAGACCTCGACAGTGGCACGGGCAGGTGGGACGTGGCCAAAAGCCTCGCCGTAGACCGCGTTCATCTCCCCGAACGACGACAGATCGGTGAGGTAGACGGTGGTCTTGACCACGTCGTCCATCGTGGCACCGGCCTCCATGAGGATGGCGGCGATGTTCGCGAGGCACTGACGGGTCTGCGTCGCGATATCGGAGCCCACGAGGGAACCCGACCGATCGAGGGGTACCTGCCCGGATACCCAGATGATCTCGCCCGGGGCCGCGGCAACGGCCTGGCTATAGGGGGCTCCCGCAACCGGCGCCGGAGCCCGCTCCGTCCTGATCGCGCGTCGCACCATGGTCATCTCCTCACCGGCACGCCGTCGCGGGCCATCGCCGCCTTCACGTCATCGATCGTGTACACGCCGTCGTGGAACACCGACGCCGCGAGCACTGCGTCCGCGTGGCCCCGGGTGACGGCCTCGGCGAAGTGCTCGAGAGTGCCCGCGCCGCCGGAGGCGATCACGGGCACGGGGGCCGCCGCTCCGATTGCGGACAGCAGGTCGCAGTCGAACCCTGCGTGGGTCCCGTCGCGGTCCATGCTTGTCACGAGCAACTCGCCGGCACCGCGACGGGCGGCCTCTGCTGCCCACTCGACGGCCTCGAGCCCGGTCTCCTGCCGGCCCCCGGCAAGGAAGACCTCCCACCCCGAGCCGTCCGCGCGACGCTTCGCGTCGATGGCGACGACGATGCACTGATCACCGAAGCGCATCGCGGCACGCTCGATGAGCTCAGGATCGCGGACAGCTGCCGAGTTGAGTGACACCTTGTCGGCCCCGGCGGCGAGGACCGCGCGAATGTCATCCTCGGAGCGCAGGCCGCCGCCAATCGTGAAGGGGATGAAGACCTCCTCCGCGGTGCGCTCCACGAGATGCACGATCGTGTCGCGCTCCTCATGAGTGGCGGTGATGTCGAGGAAGACGAGCTCATCGGCTCCCTCGCGGTCGTACCGCGAGGCGAGCTCAACCGGATCGCCCGCATCACGGATGTCGACGAAGTTGACTCCCTTCACCACCCGCCCGCAATCGACGTCGAGGCAGGGGATGACCCGGATCACGGCGCTGCTGTCGCGAGCGTTGCGATGGCGTCCGCCACGGAGAACCGGCCCTCATAGAGCGCGCGGCCGACGATGACGCCGCGGATGTTCGGGATGTTCATCTTTGCGAGGGCCGTGAGGTCGTCAAGGGACGCGATACCGCCCGAGGCCAGGATGGTGAGAGGCGGCGCGGCGTTGGAGAGGCGGCGCAGGGCCTCGAGGTTCGGGCCGCTGAGGGTGCCGTCGCGGCCGATGTCGGTGTAGAGCAGGTGTCGCACCCCGGTGCGCACCAGATCCGCCGCCACATCCACTGCCGTGCGGTCCGACAGCTGGGTCCACCCATGCGTCGCCACCCGCCCGTCACGCGCGTCGAGAGCGACCACCAGACGGTCGCCAAGACGGCCCGTGGCCCATCGCAGGAACTCCTCGTCCTCGATGACGGC
Organism: Miltoncostaeaceae bacterium; assembly: GCA_044342355.1. Taxonomy (GTDB): domain Bacteria; phylum Actinomycetota; class Thermoleophilia; order Miltoncostaeales; family Miltoncostaeaceae; genus SYFI01. Next base: position 16,101 of record JBIIQA010000008.1, read on the forward strand.
CGTGCCCACCACCACTCGCTCGACGCCGGTGGCGATGGCGGTCTCGACGGCAGGGCGGTCACGGAGCCCGCCCCCCAGTTGCACAACCCCCGGGAACGTTGCGGCAAGCTGGGCAATGATCGGTGCGTGCATGGGATTGCCCTGAAGCGCCCCGTCAAGGTCGACCACATGGAGGTGTGTCGCCCCCTCCCTGGCGAACTCCTGCGCCTGCGCCACCGGGTCCTCGTTGAACACCGTCGAGCGCGCGAAATCCCCCTGCACGAGGCGAACGGCCATGCCGTCACGCAGGTCGATGGCCGGGAAGAGTTCAATCACGCCGCAACCGCCGTGCGGTCGGCCACGGCGCCGAGCCACAGCCCGAGCAGGCCCAGTCCGGCCGCGCTCGACTTCTCGGGATGGAACTGCACGCCCATCACCGAGCCCCGTCCCGCCGCGGCGACGAATCGTGTCCCGTGGTCGGCTGTGGCCAGGACGTCGTCGGGGTCGGCCGGAACGCACGCGTATGAGTGCACGAAGTAATACGTGCGTGCGCTCGCGCCCCCATCGGGGGGCGCCAGAAGTGCTCCATCGCGCCAGGCAACCTCGCTCCAGCCGATGTGCGGAACCTTGAGGGCGGTGTCGAGGCGCCGGACCGCTCCCGGCAGCAGGCAGAGGCCCGTGCGACCCGGACTCTCCTCGCTCTCCTCGAACAGCAACTGCAGACCGAGGCAGATCCCCAGCACGGGGACGTTGTCGCGCGCTGCGCCACGGAGGAGCTCGACGAAACCGTGCTTCGCGAGGCGATCCATCGCGGCCCCGAACCGTCCGACCCCGGGGAGCACGATCGCGTCGGCCCCCATCACGTCGTCCGCACGCGCGGCGACCCGCACGCGCGCGCCGAGACGCTCAAGGGCCTTTCCCACGCTGCGGAGATTGCTCATCTCGTAATCGAGAAGGGCAACCGTCGGCCCGCGGACCCCATCGATCACAGGCTGCCCTTGCTGGAGGGAACTCCGCTGACCCTGGGGTTGATCGCGACTGCCATGCGAAGAGCCCGGGCCACGCCCTTGAAGCACCCCTCGATCACGTGGTGGGCACCGCCACCCTTGAGCACGTCGACGTGCAGCGTCATCCGCGCAGAATTCGACATGCCACGCAGGAACTCGGCGACGAGGTCGGCCTCGAACCCACCGATCACCGCAGCCGGGAGATCGGCGTCAAAGGACAGGTAGGGGCGCCCCGACAGATCGAGGGCCACCTGCACCAGCACTTCATCCATTGGCACGAGCGCGCTGCCATACCTTTCCACCCCGCTGCGGTCCCCGAGCGCCTCGTCCAGCGCCTGGCCGAACGTGATGCCGGTGTCCTCCACGGTGTGGTGGCTGCCTGTCTCCAGATCACCCTTCGCCGTGACGGAGATGTCGATGAGGGAGTGGCGGGCGAGCAGGACCAGCATGTGGTCGAAGAACCCCACGCCGGTCACGGCCTCGGCAACGCCGGCACCGTCGAGATCGATGCGGACCTCCACGTCGGTCTCGCCGGTGGAGCGTCGGACACTGGCTGTTCTGCTCATGGTGAGACCCTGATCTCGGCGGACCGGCGGTGCTCGGGAAATCCCTCGGCATCAGCAAGAGCCGCGAGATGCGGCGTGAGCTGATCAACGGCGGCCTGCGGGATGTCCACGAGCGCCATACGGCGCATGTACGTTGCGGGCCCGACAGCGGACGCGTGCCTTGCGGCACCCCCCGTCGGGAGAATGTGGTTTGAACCGGCGACATAGTCGCCGAAGGCAGTGGCGCCGAGCGGCCCGAGGAAAACGCATCCCGCCCGACGGATACCGGCGGCGACAGCCTCGGCATCTACGAGCGCGACCTGCAGGTGCTCCGGCGCGAAGGCCTCGGCAAGGGCGATGGCGTCCTCCTGCGACGAGCAGTCGACGATTGTGATCGTACCAACGGGCGGCGCGACGGATGCCAACGCGGTCTCCACGGCGTCGTTGACCGATCGGTCCCACGCCACGCAGATCGACGGCGAGTCCGGGCCGTGCTCGGCCTGCGCAAGAAGATCAGCGGCGATCGCTGCAGGATCCGCCGAGGCGTCGAGCAGCACCACGAGTTCGCTGGGCCCTGCGACCGAGTCGATTCCCACGTGGCCGAAGACCTGACGCTTCGCCTCCTGCACCCATGGATTTCCCGGTCCCGTGATGACGTCGACGGGCAGGATCGTCTCGGTGCCAAAGGCCATCGCCGCAATGGCAGCGGCTCCGCCCGCGGCGATTACCTGATCGACCCCGAGCAACCCCGCGGCGGCGAGAACCGTGCGGTTCGGCAGCCCATCAGGACCCGGGGGGCTCGCCACAACGATGCGCCCGACACCTGCCACCTGGGCCGGGACCACGCCCATGATGAGGCTTGAGGGGTAGGCGGCCCGTCCGCCGGGCGCGTACACGCCCGCGGCTCCCACCGGCATCACCCGGATGCGCACGGACTGACCGGCGGGAAGTGTCACCTGCGAGGGGCCGGGTCGGCCTGCCTCGGCCACGGCCCGCACCTGTGCCGCGGCAAACATGATTGCCTCACGCAGTTCCGGAGCGATGGCCCCGACCGCGGCATTGATCTCCTCCGGATCAACGAGAGCATCAGGCCCGACGAAGCCCGGTGCATCAAATGCGCGCACAGCATCCACCAGCGCGGCGTCTCCGCGTGCACGAACATCGGCAAGGGTGGCCGCCACATCCGCAGCAGGCCCGTCGACGGCCGCCGCCCGGAATCCCGGCGCAAATCCGGGTGCACCCCCGGGGGGCATCGTGAGACGGGTGATCGTCACGGCGCGGCCTCCTCGAACCTCCGCACGAGGGCGTCGATGACGCCCGCCTTCGTCTTGTGGCTCACGCGATTGGCGATCAGGCGGGCAGTTGACTCGAAGATGGCTTCACGCTCGGTGAGCCCGTTCTCGCGCAGAGTGCGCCCGGTGGCGACGAGATCGACGATCCCATCCGCCAGTCCGACGAGTGGTGCCAACTCCACCGACCCGTTCACCTTCACGATCTCCGCCTTGCGCCCGGTCTCGTCAAAGAAGCGCTCGGCGCAGTTCACGTACTTCGTCGCCACCCGCACAACCCCGAACCGGGCCATGGCATCGGCCGTGCGATCGGCGCCGTCCGGCGTGCACCAGGACATGCGGCAGCCCCCGAACCGGAGGTCAACCAACTCATACACGTCCGGCTGCCGTTCGAGGAGCACGTCCCGCCCGACGATGCCGAGATCGGCCGCCCCGCTCTCGACGTATGTCGGCACGTCGCTCGGGCGCGTGGTGATGTACGTCGGTCCACCGGGCACCTCAACGATCAGCCGGCGACCGGCATCGCGAAGCGGTGCGACAGGAAGGCCCACGGCCTCAAGCGACGCAAGCGCGTCCTCGAACAGAGCCCCGAGCGGAACGCACACCCTCAGATCCACGGGCCCTCCCCCAACTCGGCGATCCGCGTGGCTCGTCCGGAGACCACATCCCGCACGTCCCACTCCCCGTCGGCCGCGCGCACGACGAAGCGGCGCCCGTCCGCGAGGGCGAGCGCATCGGCATCCGGCTCGTCGGAAACCACGCCCACGACGTTCACTCCCTGTGCGCGCAGTGCGGTGGCCTCGGCCACGAGGGTATCCGCGCCGCCCACAAGCACCAGGCCGGAGTCCGCCTGCTCCGCCCCACGGCCTACGGCGTGGTGCAGCAGGTCGAGGGTGACCGCCACGCCCACCGACGGGCGCGAACGCCCAAAGCGGGCGGCGAGCGAGTCGTACCTGCCGCCCACGGCAATGGGGGCGGTTGCTCCGGAGGCATAGGCCTCAATGACGATGCCCGAGTAATAGGCCCAGTCCCTCACGACCCCGAGATCGATCATCGGGGGCTCGACGCCGTGGGAGGCCACGATCTCGAGGGTCTGCGCGAGTCGGGCGCACTCCCCGGCGGCCGCCGGGACTGCCGCCGCGATCTCGTCGAGCACCTCACTGCCCCCACGCAGGACGGGCAGCTCGGCAACAACCCGCGCGACGTGCGCGGGTGCCTCCATGGAAGCTGCCGCGGACCGCCAGTCCACAACGCTGCGCCCGCGCAGCGCACGCCACAGGGCGTCACGGGTTCCGGCATCCGCGCCGCTCCCCTCGAGCACTGCCGACACAAGCGCCACGGAGCCGATGGCGATCCGGGCATCTGGCACGCCGGCTGCGGCGAGGGCCCGCGACAGGGCCGCGATCACCTCCGCATCAGCCTCGGGACCATCCCCGCCGACAAGCTCGATTCCCGCCTGCCGTTGCTCCGCGCCCCTGATCGTCCCCGGGGACGGTGGTCGCATGGCGCGTGCGGTGTAGGAGACGCGCACCGGTCCGGGGTGATCGGCCATTCGCGTGGCCACAAGGCGGGCGATGGGGATCGTCAGGTCGGGACGCAGCACGAGTACGCGGCCCTCGTCGTCGAACAACCTGTACGCCCGGCCCACGCCGTGCTCTTCGGCGCGGTCGAGCACGCCGGCCAGCTCGATGAGAGGGGTCATGACCTCGCGGTACCCGAAGGCCGCGAACGACGCCGACAGTGCGGTTCCGAGGGCGCGTAGTTCGGCCGCCTCCACTGGCAGCACATCGCGCACCCCGGCCGGAAGAGGCACGGGATCAGTCATGACCTAATCGTCCACCCGCTCGATGCGCGCCCCGACGGCACGCAGTCGCTCATCGATCCGCTCGTACCCGCGGTCGATCTGCCCGATGTTGCCGATGGTCGTGGTGCCCTGCGCCGCGAGGCCCGCGATGAGCATGGCCATGCCCGCCCGGATGTCAGGGCTCTCCACGCGCTCGCCGAAGAGCTGGGAAGGCCCGCTCACGACAGCCCGGTGCGGATCGCACAGGATGATGCGGGCGCCCATCGCGACGAGCTTGTCGACGAAGAAGAGGCGGTTCTCGAACATCTTCTCGAAGATCATGACCTCGCCCTTCGCCTGCGTGGCGACCGCCGTGGCGATCGACGTGAGGTCGGCAGGAAAGGCGGGCCACGGCCCGTCATCGATCTTGGGAATGGCCCCTCCCTCGTCCTGCATCACCTCGAGGGACTGATCGGGGGGCACGCGGATCGAGCCCTCGTCGAGCCACTCGACGCGGATCCCCAATCTCTCGAACCCGAGGAGGATCATGCGGAGGTCGTCACGTCGTGCCTCGGAGATGATGAGGTCAGATCCCGTGATGGCCGCCAGGCCGATGAAGGATGCGATCTCGATGTAGTCCGGACCAATGCGGAACCGACCCCCGTGCAGCTTCTCGACCCCGTCGATGATCAGCCGGTTCGTACCGATGCCGTCAATGCGTGCACCCAGCGTCACCAGCATGTTCGCGAGATCCTGCACGTGCGGCTCGCATGCTGCGTTCAGGATCGTGGTCCGGCCCTCGGCGAGGACCGCCGCCATGAGCACGTTCTCCGTCGCGGTGACCGAGGCCTCGTCGAGGAAGATCTCCGCCCCGGTGAGCCCTTCGTGCCGCATCGCATACGCGCGATCCGGCATCTCGATGCTTGCCCCGAGCGCGCGAAATGCCATCAGGTGGGTATCGATGCGCCGGCGCCCGATGAAGTCACCCCCCGGGAGCGGGAGCTCTACGGAGCCCGCACGCGCGAGCAGCGGCCCGGCGAACAGCACCGACGCACGAATGCGCTTGCACAACTCCGGGTCGAGAGCGGTGTCGCGGATGCCGGCGGCCCGGAACGCCAGCGCACCGTCGGGCTCCTCCCGGATCGCCACTCCGATGTCATCGAGAATGGCCAGCATCGCGTGCACGTCCAGGATATCCGGGACGTTCTCGAGGATGACCTCCTCGTCGGTGAGGAGGGTTGCGGCGAGTATCGGCAGGGCGGCATTCTTGTTACCCGTCGGGGTAACGGTGCCGGCCAGCGCATACCCGCCCTGGATCACGAACTGCTGGCTCACGAGCGGGCACGCTAACACGCCGCGAGTTCGGCCAAACCCCCCGCGAGTCGCTCGATGTCCCCGGCATTGGTGAAGAACCCGCACGACGCGCGCAGCCCGCCCGGCGCTGGGAGGGGGCGCACGATCACGCCGCGGGCTGCAAGACCGGCCGCAATGGCCTCGGGTGAGTGACCGGGAACAGAGAACGCCACCAGTCCCGACGCCGACTGCACCGGGTGATCGAGGACGACGCCGGCCACCTCTCCGAGAACCGACCTGCATGCGGCGGCCGCCCGGGCGGTGCCCTCGCTCACCCGGTCCCACCCCACTGATTCCAGCCACCGGAGCGAGGCTGTCCATCCCGGGATGAGGATCTCCGGGAACGTGGATGCCTCAAACCGACGGGCGTCCGGATGCAAGACCACCGATCCATCCCATTCGTGCCCCTCCCCCGTCTCGTACCCGGCGACGGTGACCGCAATGCGCTCGAGATGCTCGCCGGCCAGCCAGAGCGCGCCGAGCCCCTCGGGTCCAAGCAGCCACTTCTGCGCCGGCATGCAGTAGGCGTCGATCCCCCACGCGCGCGCGTCAACGGGGACCGCCCCCGCCCCCTGGGCCCCATCGACAAGGGTGAATGCTCCCACCGCGTGGGCCGCCTTCGCCGCCCCCTCCACGTCCAGAACGGCGCCCGTCATCCATGAGACATGCGACAGCGCGACGAGCCGCGTGCGCGGCGTGCACACCGACGCAACCGCATCGGCGAGCGGTCCCGACCCGTCCCCGACGTCCAGCACCGTCATGTCCGCTCCCGCACGTGCAACAGCCGTGGCAAGTGGCACTGCGAGCCCGGGGTGCTCGGTGCTGGTGGTGACGACGTGATCGCCCGGCTGCAGACCCAGGCCCCAGATCACCACATTCATGGCATGCGTGGAACTCTGCGCAATGGCCACCTCCTCCACCGGGCAGCGCATGAGGGCGGAGATGGCCTTTCTCAGATCCCCCTGCCGGACGCGACCCGCCTCCACCATCGCCCCGCTCATCCTGCCCCGGCCCGCCTGAAGCTCGACCATCTCCCTCATCGCCGCGGCCGCGACGTCCGGCACGGGCCCGGCTCCGCCCGTGTTGAGGTATGCCTCGGTTCCAAGAGACGTCAGCCGGGCGCGGGCCGATCCCCTGCCCGCATCCCAGCGCTCGCCCGCCGTACCACCCCGTGTCACGGTGTCAGGCCCCAACGCCACCCTGACGGTCCAGCAACGCGTGTGCGAGACCTGCTGCACGTTCGCCGCTCACGACCCCACCCTCGAGTGAGGGGTGCATGGTCTGATCCCCCGCGAGGAACACGTTCTCGAGCGCGGTTGCCGCTCCTGGCAGATCATCGCGTACCCCCGGGGGCACCGCAAACTGCGCGTGCCCGTGGCAGATCACATCCACAAGCCGTGAATGCGCTCGCCATGGAAAGCCCGGCGCCCAGCGCGCGATCGTCGCCTCCATCTCGGCTGCCAGAGCCGCGGACTCGTGCTCCGGCCCGTCTCCGTGCACGCAGGACGCAAGAACGATGTCGGGCAGACCCTCACCGCGATGGAGCAGGTTGGATTCCTGGCAGACGAGGTCGATGCGCGGACCCGGACGCGTGGGAGCGCTGTTCAGGATGATGGTGCGACCTGAATACAACGCGTGGCTCAGCTCGTAGACAAGCGTTGTCACACCCCGCGGTGCGAGGTCAAGGGCCCGGGCGGTCTGGCGATCGAGTTCGGCCAGGAGCTGCCGCGTCGCAGGAGCCTCCGTTGCAAGCACGATGCAGCCGGACGAAACCAACTCCCCACCATTTAGCCGCACCCCGACGGCGCGCCCGGAATCCCCGGGGTCAGTCACGATCTCGGCCACTCTCGCTGCCGTACGCACCGAACCGCCGTGCTGGCGCACCGCAGCTGCGGTCCACCGCGCGATCATGCCGTGGCCCTCCACCGGCACCGCCGCGCGACCGCGAACGAGCATCTGCATGAGAAACCGGAAATACCCCGCGTCGCTCTGAAGCGATCGGTCAGCGGTGATCACGCCGAACAGCGGCCGGAAAAAGCCCTCGATGGAGCCCTCCGAGAACCCACGTGCCCGGAGGTAGTCCTCGGTGGTCGCCTCACGCTCGCTACCCCAGAGCACCCGATCCGTGGGCGTGGCCGCGAGCTCCGCGCCAAGGCGCCCGAGGCGCGCCACATCACCCGGCGCGAAGCCACGGAAACCGAACGTACCTCCGACGCTCGCCCCCATGCGCGACCAGCGCTCGCCGTCATGCACGACCGACCCCCGGCCGAATGCCACGAGATCATCGTCGCGAATACCCACGTCCCGAATAAGACGCCGAGTGGCCGGATACGCCGTGAACACCGACTGGAACCCACGGTCCACCGGCCGGCCCGCAGCCTCGATCGTGCGGGCCCTTCCTCCCACCTCATCAGCGGCCTCGAGCACGGTCACGCGCACCCCACGCTCCGCGAGGCGCAGCGCCGCCGCGAGGCCCGACACCCCGCCTCCCACCACGACGCACTCGGGATGGTCGTGGGAGGGCTTCGTCAGCACAACCCGATGCTAGACACCGCAACCACGAAGGGCCGCCCCATGGCGGCCCTTCGATGAAATGAATCCCGGCAGCGACCTACTCTCCCGCGGACGTGAGTCCGGAGTACCATCGGCGCGGAGCGGCTTAACGACTCTGTTCGGAATGGGAAGAGGTGTATCCCGCTCGCCCTGACCACCGGGAACTGTTGAGGGTGAACCCTCAAGACTGCATAGCGGCGTAGATGTAATTCAAGCCCTCGGAGTATTAGTACGGGTCTGCTTCACGCATTACTGCGCTTCCACATCCCGCCTATCAACCAGGTAGTCTCCCTGGATCCTTACTCCCTCAAAGGGGATGGGAGATCTCATCTCGAGGTGGGCTTCCCGCTTAGATGCTTTCAGCGGTTATCCCGTCCAGACGTAGCTAACCAGCTATGCCGTTGGCACGACAACTGATACACCAGAGGTCTGTTCATCCCGGTCCTCTCGTACTAGGGACGACTCCTCTCAAATCTCCAGCGCCCACCGCAGATAGGGACCGAACTGTCTCACGACGTTCTGAACCCAGCTCGCGTACCGCTTTAATGGGCGAACAGCCCAACCCTTGGGACCAACTCCAGCCCCAGGATGCGACGAGCCGACATCGAGGTGCCAAACCCTCCCGTCGATGTGGACTCTTGGGGAGGATAAGCCTGTTATCCCCGGAGTACCTTTTATCCGTTGAGCGACGGCAATTCCACTCTTGACCGCCGGATCACTATGACCAGCTTTCGCTCCTGCTCGACTTGTAGGTCTCGCAGTCAAGCTCCCTTATGCCATTACACTCTACGCACGATTTCCAACCGTGCTGAGGGAACCTTTGTGCGCCTCCGTTACATTTTAGGAGGCGACCGCCCCAGTCAAACTGCCCACCTGACACTGTTCGCAACCCGGATCACGGTGTCGCGTTAGAAACTCAGAACATCCAGGGTGGTATCCCAAGGGCGACTCCACGAGGACTGACGTCCCCGCTTCACAGTCTCCCACCTATCCTGGACAGGATATCCCAAGTTCCAATATCAAGCTGCAGTAAAGGTTCACGGGGTCTTTCCGTCTTGCGGCGGGTAGTCGGCATCTTCACCGACACTACAATTTCACCGAGTCCCTCGTTGAGACAGCGCCCAACTCGTTACGCCATTCGTGCAGGTCGGAACTTACCCGACAAGGAATTTCGCTACCTTAGGACCGTTATAGTTACGGCCGCCGTTTACCGGGGCTTGGATTCAAAGCTTCGCCGAAGCTAACCTCTCCTCTTGACCTTCCGGCACCGGGCAGGCGTCAGCCCCTATACGTCGTCTTTCGACTTAGCAGAGACCTGTGTTTTTGGTAAACAGTCGGTTGGGCCAATTCTCTGCGGCCACTTCGAGCTCGGGGAGCAAGTCCCGTCACCCTACCGTGGCGCCCCTTCTCCCGAAGTTACGGGGCCATTTTGCCGAGTTCCTTAACGAGGGTTCTCTCGATCTCCTCGGTATGCTCTACCTGCCCACCTGTGTCGGTTTTGGTACGGGCACGTTCCAACTCCCTAGAGGATTTTCTTGGAGGCATGGAATCAGCGACTGGCCGGCCGAAGCCGGCTGACATCCCCTCTCGGACTTAATGGACCCCGGATTTTCCTGGGGTCCGTCCTACCGGGTTGTCCGTGGACTACCAACGCCACGGTTCGCTTATCCTTCCCCGTCCCCCCATCGGTAATAACGCTGGAGACGTGGTACAGGAATATCAACCTGTTGTCCATCGCCTACGCCTTTCGGCCTCGGCTTAGGTCCCGACTAACCCTGAGAAGATTAGCTTTACTCAGGAAACCTTAGGCAATCGGAGGAGGAGTTTCTCACTCCTCTTTCGTTACTAATACCGGCATTCTCACTTCACGCCGCTCCACGGCAGCTTCCGCGGCCGCTTCACTGCAACGTGAACGCTCCCCTACCACTCCACATAGTGAAGTCCACAGCTTCGGGGGTTGACTTGAGCCCCGTTACATTATCCGCGCACGAACACTTGACCAGTGAGCTATTACGCACTCTTTAAACGAGTGGCTGCCTCTAAGCCAACATCCTGGTTGTCATTGCGCTCGCACATCGTTTGCCACTTAGTCAACACTTTGGGCCCTTAGCTGGTGGTCTGGGCTGTTTCCCTTTCGACGACGAAGCTTATCCCCCGCCGTCTGACTCCTGCGCTCTAGAATCATGGCATTCAGAGTTTGTATGACTTCGGTAACCTGGTAGGGCCCCTAGGCCAGACAGTGCTTTACAACCACGATTGAACACGCAAGGCTATACCAAAATATATTTCGGGGAGAACCAGATATAACTGAGCTTGATTAGCCTTTCACTCCGATCCACAGCTCATCCCCGCCGTTTTCAACCGACGTGGGTTCGGTCCTCCACGAGGTCTTACCCTCGCTTCAACCTGGCCATGGATAGATCGCTCAGCTTCGGGTCTACCGCCACTGACTAAATCGCCCTATTCAGACTCGCTTTCGCTACGGCTTCGCTTCGCTTAACCTTGCCAGTGACGAGTAACTCGCCGGTCCGTTATGCAAAAAGTACGCCGTCACCCGTGCAAGCACAGGCTCCGACCGCTTGTAGGCGTGCGATTTCAGGTTCTATTTCACTCCCCTCCCGGGGTTCTTTTCACCTTTCCCTCACGGTACTAGTTCACTATCGGTCAACTGGTAGTACTTAGCCTTGCGGGGTGGTCCCCGCGGGTTCCAACCGGGTTTCCCGTGCCCGGCCGTACTCAGGTGCCAACGAGACAGTCCTCTCGATTTCGCCTACGGGGCTGTTACCCACTGTGGCCGGCCTTTCCAGGCCGTTCGACTATCGAGAAGATTTATCACTGTCCGGTCGCGCTGTGACACGACCATGTTGGTCCTACAACCCCGGATGAGCTAC
>JBIIQA010000058.1:0-8507 GCA_044342355.1 Miltoncostaeaceae bacterium
TTACCAAGCCGCCTACACGCGCTTTACGCCCAATGATTCCGGACAACGCTTGCCCCCTACGTATTACCGCGGCTGCTGGCACGTAGTTAGCCGGGGCTTCTTCTGTAGGTACCGTCACCCCGTAGGCTATTAACCCCGGAAGCTTCGTCCCTACTGAAAGAGGTTTACAACCCGAAGGCCTTCTTCCCCCACGCGGCGTTGCTGCGTCAGGCTTTCGCCCATTGCGCAAGATTCCCCACTGCTGCCTCCCGTAGGAGTCTGGGCCGTGTCTCAGTCCCAGTGTGGCTGATCGTCCTCTCAGACCAGCTACGGATCGTCGCCTTGGTGGGCCGTTACCCCAACCAACAAGCTAATCCGACGCGGGCCCATCCCAGAGCGGAGGCCGAAGCTACCATTTGGCGGCTCCACTTAAGTGGAGACGCATCATGCGGTATTAGCCCGAGTTTCCTCGGGTTGTCCCGCTCTCTGGGGCAGGTTGCCCACGTGTTACTCACCCGTTCGCCACTGTACTCACCCCGAAGGGCTTTCTCGTTCGACTTGCATGTGTTAAGCACGCCGCCAGCGTTCGTCCTGAGCCAGGATCAAACTCTCCATGACAAATGCTTTTCACACCCATGTCCGAAGACGTGGATGTGAGACTTGGAAGAGTCCCGTCATCACGAAGATGAACGGGCTCCTGGTCTCGCGCTTCGCGTCGGCTCACGCCGATCGAAGCGGTTGACGGGTCCATATCCTTTCCTTGGCCATCTCTCCCACACGTCAGAAGACGTTGGAAGATGATGCGCGCTGTTCAGTTTTCAAGGATCGGGCCCCGAACTGGGGCTGTCCTCCACGTGTGATCGCTCGCAGGCGACGCCGGCCGGCTGGCCGTCACGTACGCCGCACGCTCGCGGAACCACAAGATGTGAAGGAACGCGGGCCGAAGCCCACTGGCCATATGGCCAGACCACGGACTATGACACATCCGCACGCCGGGCACAAGTTGCCGGGCTCGAGGTACTTCGGCGTTGAAACGCCCCCCGAACCGGACGGGGATACTGGCGATTCAGGCCCTCGAATGCAAGGGCATCGGTTCCGTCGAAAGAACGCTACGAGCGGGTATTCCACCCTCCGCCCCAGCGGGGGTCATCAGGACGAGACGCGGATACGCACGAACCGCTTCTTACCGACCCGCACGACACATCCATCGAGGTCCGCGGCGTCCACGTCGAGGGAATCCACGACCGCGCCATCCGCGCTGACGCCACCCTGCTGAACCATGCGGCGCGCCTCGCTCCGCGAGCCGACGCCAAGGGAATCCACGAGCAGTGCAGGCATATGAACCGGGCCGGCGGGCACATGAACCTCGGGCACCTCGTCCGGGGCCTTCCGGTCCTTGAACAGCCGATCGAAATGCGCCTCGGCCATCTCGCCGGCGGACGACCCATGGAACCGGTCCGCCACGAGCCGGCCCAGCCGCCTCTTCTCGGCGTTCGGGTGCCCAGCGGGGCCGGGCTCGCCGGGGAAGAGAAGCTCGTAGAACGCCGGCATCTGCGCATCCGGCACGCTCATCACCTTTCCGAACTGCTCCTCCGGTGCCTCGTTCACGCCGATGTAGTTGCCGGTCGACTTGCTCATCCGCCGCACACCATCCGTACCAGGCAGGATCGGCAGCGTCATGGCCACCTGGGGGCGGGCGCCGTATGCCTGCTGCACCTCCCGGCCAAGCATGAGGTTGAAGAGCTGATCGGTACCGCCGAGCTCGACGTCGGCCTCGAGCATGACCGAGTCATATGCCTGCATGAGCGGGTACAACAACTCGAGCACGGAGATCGGGCGATCGTCCCCCATTCTCTCGGCGAAGTCCCGTCGCCGGAGCAGCTGGTTCACCGTGGTGCTGGCCGCGAGCCGGAACAGGGGTTCCAGTCCCATGTCGGCAAACCACTCCCCATTGCGCCGCACCTCCGTGCGCTCCGGGTCGAGGATGCGGAAGGCCTGCTCCTGATAGGTGGCCGCGTTGGCCTCGATCTCCGCGGCGGAGAGCATGGGGCGCGTCGAACTGCGCCCCGAGGGGTCTCCCACGCGCGCCGTCCAGTCGCCGATGACCAGTACGGCAGTGTGACCGGCATCCTGGAACTCCCGGAGTTTGCCGAGCACCACTGCGTGCCCGAGATGAATATCGGGAGCCGTGGGATCCACACCGAGCTTCACGCGCAGGGCATCACCCTTGGCGAGGCGCTCCTCAAGCTCGCCCGGGGGCTGCACGTCCACCGCGCGGGCGAGGAGATCAGGGGTGCTCATGCGGACATGCTCCTGGGAATGGGTCGCGAGAGGAACCGGGAATCGCGCGCCACCATACGCCACGGCAGGTCGGCGGCCTTGGAGATGCCGATGCGCGGCACACCCACGACCTCCGGCACACCCCGTCGTCGGCCCACGTGCAGCCCGGCATCGCCGAGCCGCATCCCATCGATCGCGCCGGTGACCCCAAGGGCCTGCGTGAGCCTGCCGGGCCCGGCACACAGGAGACGGTCGCCGACATCACCGCGTCGCGCGATCATGCGATCGATGCCGTGCGTGGGCTCAATCGCACGGATGAGGACGGCGGACCCCGTGCCCGCGGATTCGGTCACCAGATTGAGGCACCAGTGAAGGCCGTGGATGCGGTACACGTAGATCGACGCCGGGGGGCCGAACATCGACCGGCACCGCGGCGTCTCACCCCGATGCGCATGCGAGGCGGGGTCGCGCGCTCCGTAGGCCTCTGCCTCCACGATGGTGCCGCCGGCACCTCCATACGAGAGCTCGCAACCGATGAGGTCCGCCGCAACCAGTTCGGGTGCGCGGTCAAAGAACGCCCGGCCCACGGCCCGGGCGCGTGGACTCACCAGGCCTCCACCCGCCGGCTGATGTCATCGATTTGTTCCGTCACCCGCGCGCGGGCGGTGCCGCCCGGCACGTCCTTGCCCTCCACGGAGGCGAGCGCCGTGAGGTCCGGCGCGCTGATCTCCCCGAGGCCGGCCGCAACCATGTCGTCCGGCGACGCGTCACGGAGGCCGACGCCACGTTCGGTGCAGGCGCGCACGAGCGCTCCGACGGCCTCGTGTGCGCGCCGGAACGGCCACCCCTCGCGCACCAGGTGGTCCGCGAGATCCGTGGCCGCAAGGAATCCCTCCTCGGCGGCGGCTCCCATTGCACCGGCACGGAAATCGGCCGTTGCGACCATCCCTGTCATCGCCGGCAGGAGGAGGTCGAGCGTGTCGGCGGCGTCGAAGACATAGTGCTTGTCGTCCTGCAGGTCCTTGTTGTAGGCGAGCGGCAGCCCCGACGTGGCCCCCAGGAGGCCCGTGAGGTCGGCGGTGAGGCGAGCGGCCTTTCCGCGCGCGAGTTCCGCTGCGTCGGGGTTCTTCTTCTGGGGAAGCATCGACGAGCCTGATGCAAAAGCATCATCGAGCACGACGAAACCCACTTCCTCAGCTGACCACCAGACGAACTCCGCCCCGAGGCGTGAGAGGTGCACCCCCAGCTGCGCGGCGAATGCCAGGTAGTCGGCGAGCGCATCCCTGCTGCCCACCGCATCCATGCTGTTGGGGGTGATGGAGGTGAACCCGAGCTCGGTCGCCGTCATCGCGCGATCAATGGGGAATCCGCTGCCGGCAAGCGCGCCGGAACCGAGGGGGCTCTCCCCCGCCGACTCGATGGCGAAGGTGAGCCGCCGATGATCCCGATCGAGCATCCACGCATATGCGAGAAGATGATGGGCAAGGCGCACCGGCTGTGCGCGCTGGAGGTGCGTGTAACCCGGGACCAGGGTGTCCAGATGCTCCCGGGCCCGCGCGATGAGTGCCTCGGCAAGGCCCTTGAGCGCCCCGGCCTGGGCGATGCCCTTCCCGCGTATCCACAGAAGCGTGTCGGTGATCACCTGATCGTTGCGGCTGCGCCCGGTGTGCAGGCGCCGACCCGCGTCGCCCGCGATCTCCGTGAGCCGTCGCTCGACTGCCGTGTGGATGTCCTCGTCACCCGCCGAGAAAGCGAAGGCTCCCGAGGAGAACTCCTCCTCCACCTGCGCGAGGCCGGCATCGATGGCTGCTGCATCCGCCGCGGGGATGATTCCCCGGAGCCCGAGCATGCGGGCGTGCGCGCGCGACCCCCGGATGTCCTCGCGCCACATGCGCTGGTCCACCGGAAGTGAGGTGTTGAGGGCGTCGAAGGCGTCGGCGGGCGTGCCCGAGAAACGGCCGCCCCACAGCCGCGGCGTGCCGTCGCTCACGCGGCCCCGGCTCCCACCGGACCCGGTGCTCCCGTCCGCTCTGCGCGGATTGCGTGGTCCATCGCGACACATACGCGATCCACCTGAGCGTCGGTCATCTCGCAGAAGAATGGCAGGGCGATCGTCGAGGCGCTGATCGCCTCGGTCACCGGGAGCTCGCCCGGGGCATGGCCGTGGTCCTCGCGGTAGTACGGCTGCAGGTGAATACACGGCAGGTACGGCTTCGCAGATACCCCAGCGGCCTCGAGCCGACCGATGATCGCATCGCGATCAAGCCCGGCGTCAAGTCGCGGGGCATAGACAAACCACGAGCGCCTCTGTGCTCCCTCGTACATGGGGGTGACGCCATCGATCTGCGCCATGCGCTCCTGATACATCGCCGCAATGCGGGCGCGGGCATCCTGCATCCAGTCAAGGCGCTCGATCTGGGCCACGCCGATTGCCGCATGCACGTCAGACAGGCGATAGTTGAAACCCAGCCGGGAGTGGACAAGCCAGGCGCCATCGTCGGAACGCCCCTGGTTGGTCAGGCTCTTGAGCCTGCGGTACAGGTCGTCGTCATCCGTGAGGATGACCCCGCCCTCCGCTGTGGTGAGCTGCTTGTTCGCATAGAAGCCGAACGTTGCGGGGTGACCGAACGTGCCGAGCTTCCGGCCGTCGTAGTCCCCGTCAATCGACTGGCACGCGTCTTCGACGATGGCGAGCCCGTGGCGCTGCGCGATCTCCACAAGGGCCGGCACCTCTGCCGGGTAGCCGAAGATGTCGACGATCAGGATCGCCTTGGTGCGGGGCGTGATCGCCGCCTCAACGGCAGCGGGATCCATGTTGAACGTGAAGGGATCCACCTCCGCGAACACGGGGGTGGCTCCGGTGTAGACGATGACGTTCGCCGATGCCACGAAGGAGAACGACGAGGTGATGACCTCATCCCCCGGCCCCACGCCCGCGGCATGCAGGCAGCAGTGCAGGCCTGCGGTACCGGACGAGCAGGCCACCGCGTGGCGCGTACCGATCCGATCGGCCCACATGTCCTCGAACCTGGTGACCATCGGGCCCAGCGACAACTGCCGCGACCGCAGCACCTCGTCCACGAGCTGCCGCTCGCGGTCGCCGATGACCGGGCGCGCAAGGGGAATCACCTCGTCGGCACTCACGCCTGTCGCGCCCCGGGGGGGCTCGGCACCTTCGCATGCCGGACGCCGTAGTCGAAACTGTCGACGAGGGCATCCCAGGCCGCGGCGATGACGTTCTGGTTGACGCCCATGGTGGACCACGTGGACGAGCCGTCCGTCGAGTCGATGAGAACACGCGTGGTGGCGTCGGTGCCATGACCCTCATCGAGGATGCGCACCTTGAAGTTGGTCAGCGAGATGCCGTCGATCTCGGGCACGCGACCGGCAAGGGCCTGCCGCAGCGCGGTGTCGAGCGCGTTGACCGGGCCATTGCCCTCCGCGGTGGCAACAAGGCGCTCACCGCCCTGATAGAGCCTCACGGTCGCCTCGGTGACGACAGCGCCATTCTCGCTGCGCTCGGTGATGACCCGGAACGACTCGAGGACGAACACGGGCTCGTGCACACCGGCCTCACGCTCGAGGAGGATCGTGAACGACGCGTCAGCCACCTCGAAGTGATAGCCCGCGTGCTCGAGTTCCTTGATCCGGGCGAGGATGCGGGGCGCGAGGTCGGCATCTGCATCGATGTCGATTCCTGCATCGCGGGCACGCTCCAGAACGACATGACGGCCCGACAGCTCGCTCACCTTCATGCCGCGCTCGTTGCCCACCAGCGACGGATCGATGTGCTCGAAGGTGCGCGGGTCGGAGACCATTCCGGCCACGTGCATGCCGCCCTTGTGCGCGAAGGCGTTGGCGCCGACATATGGAGCCCATGCATCCGGGGGAAGATTGGCGGTCTCGGCAGCCCAGTGCGAGAGGCGGGTGAGTTCCTCGAGGCCCCCGGGCCGCAACACCTCGAAGCCCATCTTGAGCGCGAGCGACGGGGCGATGGAGATGAGATTGGCATTCCCGCACCGCTCTCCCCATCCGTTGATGGTGCCCTGCACCTGCCGTGCGCCCTCGTGGACGGCCACGAGGGAATTGGCCACCGCACACTCCGCATCGTTATGGGTGTGAATGCCCACCCGCGCATCTGGCAGCGCGGCCACGACGTCGCCGGAGATGCGCTGCACGTCCATCGGGAGCGTGGCCCCGTTGGTATCGCAGAGCACCAGCCACGATGCACCACTCGCATGGGCTGCCCGGAGGCAGTCAAGGGCGTAGTCGGGGTGCTCGCGATACGCATCGAAGAAGTGCTCGGCGTCATAGAACACGTCCTTGCCCTCACGGCGCAGGAAGTCCACCGACTCACCGATCATTCGGAGGTTCTCCTCGCGGGAGACCTTGGTGACCTTCTGCAGATGGAGGTCCCACGTCTTGCCCACGATGGTCGAGACCGGCGCGAAGCAGTCGACCATGATGCGCAGGCCCGGATCCTGGTCAGGGGCCGTGTCACGCCGCCGGGTCATGCCGAACGCCGCGATGCGGGTGTCACCGAGGTCCTCGCGCTCCAGCAGGTCGAAGAGCTGGGAATCCTTCGGGTTCGACGATGGGAATCCCGCCTCCACGATGTCCATGCCCACATCCGCGAGGCGCAGGGCAACGTGCAGCTGCTCCCCCACGGACAAGCTCATCCCCTCGCGCTGCATTCCATCGCGCAGGGTGGTGTCGTAAAGAAGGATGCGTTCCATCAGCCGGTGGGTGCCGCTGCGGTGACGTAGTCGAGCCAGTGCGACCAGCGGGGGTCACGTCCGTGGATCACGGCCTCGAAGATCTCCTGCAGGCGGCGGGTGATGGGGCCGGGTGGCCCGATGACGTGATCATCCACCGAGCGGATGGGACAGACCTCGGCGGCCGTGCCGGTGACGAAGACCTCATCCGCGTTGTAGAGCTCCGACCGGGCGATGTCGCGTTCGAGGACGTCGTACCCCTCGGCACGGGCGATCTCCATGATGGAGTTGCGTGTGATGCCCTCGAGGATCGACGCCGACATGGGGGGAGTGAGGATGAGGCCATCCTTGACGACGAAGATGTTCTCGCCCGACCCGTCGGCGACCATTCCCTGCTCGTTGAGCAGGATCGCCTCTGCGTACCCGGCCTTGTGGGTCTCGATCTTCGCGAGAATCGAGTTGAGGTACTGGCCGCCCGCCTTGGCCGTGGCGGGGATCGTGTTGTTTCCGATGCGTCGCCAGGACGACACCTTGGCGTCGATCCCGTTCTTCAGGCCGTCCTCGCCGAGGTAGGCGCCCCAGAACCATGCCGCAATGCCGACATCAACGGGTGCATCAAGGGGGAACAGACCCATGACGCCATAGCCACGCAGCACGATGGGCCGGATGTAGCAGGCGCCGAGGCCGTTGGAAGCGATGACCCCGTGAACCGCCTGC
Organism: Miltoncostaeaceae bacterium; assembly: GCA_044342355.1. Lineage (GTDB taxonomy): Bacteria > Actinomycetota > Thermoleophilia > Miltoncostaeales > Miltoncostaeaceae > SYFI01. Next base: position 7,692 of record JBIIQA010000058.1, read on the forward strand.
CGCATGTCGCTGCGCGAAAACGGGATCTCCATGAAGTACTGCGCTGCCGAGCGCTCGAGGCGGGCGAGGTGGTCGTCGAGCCGGAAGACGGCGGTGCCGCCTTCGGCGTCATACGCCCGAATGCCCTCGAAGACCGATGAGCCGTAGTGCAGCCCATGGGACAGCACATGAACCTTGGCGTCCGCCCAGTCCACGAGTGACCCGTTCATCCAGATCTTCTCGGCTTCCTGCATCCGTTGCTGCCCTTCCCGATCGGCCCGGTGCCGGGGAGGTCCGGCGTTCCGGGGGAGTCTAGCCCGCGGCGGAGATGAGCAGTTCGCCCATCTCGTGCGTTGAACAGGTGCCGCCGAGGTCGCGCGTGGCGTGCCCCATCCCGAGGACGGCGTCGACAGCCGACTCGATGGCGTCGGCGGCGTGCGGGGCCTCGAGCGAGTACCTCAGCATCATGGCCGCAGACAGACACGTGGCGATCGGGTTGGCGATGCCCATATCCGCGATGTCAGGCGCCGACCCGTGCACCGGCTCGTAGAGCCCCGGGCCGTGCCCACCGAGGCTGGCCGAGGGAAGGAGTCCGATGGAGCCTGAGATCATGGCCGCCTCATCGGACAGGATGTCGCCGAAGAGGTTCTCGGTCACGATGACGTCGAAGTCGGCCGGCCGGCTGACGAGCTGCATGGCCGCGTTGTCCACCAGCATGTGCTCGAGCTCCACCTCGGGATGCTCGGCCGCCACACGAATGACCTCATCACGCCACAGGCGCGAGCTCTCGAGGACGTTGGCCTTGTCGACCGAGGTCACCTTGCGCCGACGCGCGAG
>JBIIQA010000055.1:0-8760 GCA_044342355.1 Miltoncostaeaceae bacterium
GTCGAGCCGCGCGCGGATGCGCCCAGCACGAGCACGATGCCCACCGCCGCGATGAGGATGGCGTAGATGGTCCAGACGTAGCGTGACAGCCACTCGAGATCGAGGCGGAGAGTGAAGAACAGCGCCACGAGACCGATGAGCGCGTATGCAACCTGACGGGTGAAGAAGAACCCGGGGTCCGACGCGATGTCGCCGTCGGTGGCCACCTTCACGACGTACACGCCGAAGCCCGTCACGGCGAGGGCCGACCCGGCGAGCCACCAGTCGATGCCTGCGAACGCCGATGTGGCGCGGTCGCGGGACGACCCCGCGGGCATGTCCCCCGGCAGGGTCGACATCAGTTGGCCTTGGCCCCATTGCCGCAACGGCCCTCGCCGAACCCGAGGTATGCAGAAATCGTGACGCACGCCGCGGGTGCCGCGGCGTTCGCGCCCGTGCCACCACGCTCGACGATCACCGCAACCAGGATCTTCGGGTCGTCAGCGGGTGCGTACCCCACGTACCACGCGTGGTCGATCCCGCTCGAGTTCTCGGCCGTGCCGGTCTTGCCCGCTGCGCGGAACTGGGCGGGCAGGGCACCGAACACGGGAGTGGCGGTTCCACCGTTGCCGTTCGCCGCCCGCTCCAGACCCGACCGGATGATTCCCAGATTGTCCTCGGACAACCCCAGCGGGCGCTCGGCCCGGGCACTGATCAGGTCGCGCAGCACGCGTCCGTCGGCGTCGGCGACAGCGCGCCCGAGTGTGGGCGTGACCACGGTGCCGCCATTGGCGATGGCCGCATACGCGACGGCCAGCTGGATGGGCGTCACCAGCACGTTGCCCTGCCCGATCGACATGTTGATGGAGTCACCGGGTCGCCACGAGCAGTTGATGGGGTCGACGGCCCGGTCGCACGTCTGCCGCTTGTACGCGAGGTCGGGCACAAGCCCCGCGCTCTCCCCCTCCGTCAGATCGAGCCCCGTGGGGCGGCCGAAGCCGAACCGGCGCGACCAGTCCTGCAGGGGCCAACCCTGAACGCGATAGGAGCGATCGGCGAGTTCGTAGAAGAACGTGTCGCTCGACACCTCGAGCGCGGTCGGAAGGCGGATCACGCCGTGATCGGTGTTGTTGAAGCCGCTGAAGCGGTTCTTGTAGAGCACGACCGAGCCCGGTGACCGGATGGCCTCCCCCGGCGTGTACAGACCCGACTCGAGGGCGGCCGCCGCCGTGACGACCTTGAAGGTGGATGCCGCCGGGTACTCGCCTCCGATCGCGCGGTCGAGCAGCGGACGACCGGAGCTGGTGAGCACCCGCCTCACCTCACGCGGGGTGCCCGATTGGAATACGTCAGGGTCGTACGTCGGGTACGACGCCATCGCGAGCACGGCACCCGTATTCGGGTCGATCGCAATGCCGGCCGCGCCTGTGGAGGTGCCGGAGCCCACGACCTCGTTTCGCAGGGCGCGCTCGAGTGCCTTCTGCACGGGGAGGTCGATGGAGAGCCGCAGGGTCTCGCCCGGGCGCGGTGGGGCCTGCGACAGCACCCCACGCCCCACGACCTCGCCGCGGGCATCGACCTCGACCTGCTGGCGACCGGCGATGCCGCGCAGGTACTCCTCGTACTGGGCCTCGATACCCGCCCGCCCCACCGTCTCATTGCCGAGGTAGCCACGCCCGCGGTACTTCTCCTCGGTCTCGGCCGGAATCGGGCCGACGTACCCGAGTACGTGCGCGGCGGTCGATCCTTCGGGGTAGTCACGCAGATAGGCGGCCTGCAGGCTGATTCCGGGCAGCTGTGCGCGCCGCTCCTGCACGTACGCCTGCAGCTCCGGCGTGGTCTCCTCGGCGAGGACCACCGCCTCGAATGGACGGGCCTCACGAGCCGTGCGGACCTTGGCCGCGAAGTACCCGGGTGGGTGGCCGAGAGCCACGGAAAGGCGGCGCAGCGTCGTCGCCCCCTCAGGACCCTGCACCTGCTGGGGCTCCGCGACCAGGTTCAGCACCGCCCGACTGGTGACAAGAGCGGTGCCGTTACGGTCGGTGATCGCGCCCCTCGGGGCCTCGGTGACGACCGTGCGCAGGCGATTGGCCTCGGCCCGCTCCTCGTAATCCCCACCGCCGATCACCTGGAGGAACCAGAGGCGGGCGAGAAGCACACCCAGCAGCACGATCACAATGGCCCCGAACGAGGCCATGCGCAGCACCGAGCGGGGCGGCCGTCTGCGGCGACGCGACGGCCTCGGCGGGTCCCCGGATGGAAGGTCGGGCGGCAGCGGGCTGATGGTGCTCACGACCTCAGCATCCCTGCTTCCACGTCCATCGGGGCGCCGAGGAGTCGCCGTGCGACGAGCATCACCGGGAATGACAGCAGGCCCGTCAGCAGAATGGTCGGCACGATGATGCGCACCGCCACTGCGGAGGCCGAGACCTCGTTGCCGAGGAGCAGCTGGAACAGGGCGTAGCCAACCTGCACGAACGCGCAGGCCGCAACCGCGAGCGCCACCGGGAGCCCGAGGCTCTCCGCCTCGGGCCGGTCGACGAAACGCCCGCACCAGTAGCCGGCGGCGAGATAGAGCAGCGCGAGCACGCCGAGGGTCCCGACAGGGGTCGTCAGTTCGACGAGCATTCCGCACGCGAACCCGGTCACCGCTCCTACGAGCGGTCCCCTCAGCACGGCCACCACCACGACCAGAGCGATGGTGATGTCCGGGATTCCGTCCGACACCGCGATATACGGCATGAAGGTGACCTGCAGCAACACCGCGACGGCGGCCATCACGGCGACCCGGCCGAGATGGGCGGGCTTGTCATCGAGCCGGCGGATGCGCCCGACCGGGAGGGGCCGCACTACGGGGATCTCGCCGGTGATGGGGTCGCTCACGGGAGGGTCATCCCTCGGCCCGCCTCCGGGCAGCCGCGGACTGGGGGGTAAGAACCGCTACCGACGACAGCGCGCGGACGTCAACGTAGGGCGTCACCTGAATGGTCTGGAACGTATCCACATCACGCGAACCGGCACCGGCCACCTGGCCCACCGGGATCCCGCGCGGAAATACCGAGGGAAGGCGCATGTCGGCCACGAAGCCCGCGGTGCGCACAACTGCCCCATCGCGCACGCGGAAGTCGCGGGGCACCCCGTCCAGCATGAGCTGGCCGGCCACCGTCGGGCGCAGAACGCCCAGCGCACCACCCGAGCCATCCACCGTGGCCCCGACGCGGGTCGATGAATCGGTGATGAAGGTCACGACGCTGCTCCCGCGCGATGCCTGCGTGATGACCCCGACGAGCGCCGCGCCCGGGGCGGCTGCCGCCACCACGGGACTGTTCACCACGACGCCGTCGGAGGTGCCGGCATCTATCCGGGCACGTGAGTACCAATTGGTCGGCGACCGCCCGACGATCGATGCCACGACCGGCCGGTACCCCGCGGGCGCGTCACCAGTCGCGCGAAGCAGACCGCGAAGGCGGGCGATCTCCGCGGTCTGGTCGGACGACGACAGCACCTGCGCCCGCAGGGCGGAATTCTCCTCGCGCAGGCGCTCCGCCTCCCCGCGCGCGTCAAACAGACCGGTGACCCAACCCCACCCGTCAACGAACGGCTGCACGACGCGGCTGCCGATGGACTGGAGCGGGGCGGAGACGCTGCCGGCCATGCGCTGCGCGCCATGCATCGGGCCGTTCCCGCCCTCCCGGAAGTACACCGTGAAGGCGATGAGGCACAGAACCACGAGCCCGCCGACCACACTCCGGCGGATCAGCGTTCGACGTCGTTCAATCCCGTTACCCGGGGGTCGTGGCATCTGGCGGCGCCCCTCCCTCAGTACCGGTTGCGCCTCGCGCGCCGGGCCCCCTGCGACGAGCGCCGCAGGACCTCGAACTCCTCAAGTGACTGGCCGGACCCCACGGCCACGCACGTGAGCGGGCTGTCGGCGAGATGGATCGGCATCTCGGTCTCGGCGCGCAGGCGGTCATCGAGGCCGCTCAGCAGGGATCCGCCACCGGCCAACACGATGCCCCGGTCCATGATGTCGGAGGCAAGCTCGGGCGGTGTGCGATCGAGCGTGGCCTTGACGGCATCGACGATCTGCGAGACCGGCTCCGCGAGGGCTTCGCGCACCTGCCCGGAGGTCAGGACCACGGTCTTTGGCAGTCCGCTGATCATGTCGCGGCCACGGATCTCGGCCTCGAGCTCGTCCTTCAGAGCGAAGGCCGAGCCGATCTCGAGCTTGACCTCCTCGGCCGTCTGGGAGCCGATCATCAGCTTCTTCTCGCGCTTGACATATGCGACGATCGCCTCGTCGAGCTCATCCCCACCGACGCGGATCGACTGCGCCACCACGATCCCGCCCAGGGAGATGACGGCGACCTCCGTCGTCCCGCCCCCGATGTCGACGATCATGTTGCCGGTGGGCTCCCCCACCGGGAGCCCTGCGCCGATGGCTGCCGCCATGGGCTCCTCGATGAGATACGCCTGGCGCGCGCCGGCCGACAACGTGGCCTCCTCAACCGCGCGCTTCTCGACACCCGTCACGCCCGATGGCACGCACACCACGACCCGTGGGTGCGCCCACCTGTTCTGGTGCACCTTCTGGATGAAGTGGCGGAGCATCGTCTCGGTCACGTCGAAGTCGGCGATGACGCCGTCCTTCAGGGGCCGGATCGCCGTGATGTTGCCCGGCGTGCGGCCGAGCATGCGCTTGGCCTCGATGCCCACGGCGTGCACGTCACCGGTGCGCTGGTCGATGGCCACGACCGATGGCTCCGACAGCACGATGCCGCGACCCTTCACGTACACAAGGGTGTTCGCCGTTCCGAGGTCGACGGCCATGTCGCGGCCACCGAACCCGCTCAGGTAACTCATCAGACCGATCGGGGGCCTCCGGTGCCGATCAGGGATGGAGCACGGCACCCGTCGGCGCCGACCCGGAAGGCTATCCCACCCCGCTCCATGCGCGGATTGCGCCGGTGCGGATGCACGCGGCATTGCACCGCGCACGGCGCCATCAGGGAAAGAGACCCTCGGCGCGCAGGAGGTCGGCCACGGTGGGCACGGGCAGCCCGATCACGGCGCTCGGGTCGCCGGTGATTCCCTCCACGAGCACGGCGCCGGCACCCTGAATGGCATACGCGCCCGCACGCCCCTGCCACTCGCCCTGCTCGAGGTACCACTCCACCGTCGGGGCATCGAGCGGGCGCACACGCACCTCGGCCACCGAGAGCGCCTCGGTCTCCCCGCGTGGGGTGATGAGCACGACGCCGGTCATCACCTGATGGACCCGCCCCGACAGCGCCTGCAGCATGCCCGCCGCCGCGCGCCGGTCCGCGGCCTTGCCCATGGCGCGGTCATCGAGGACCACCTCGGTGTCCGCGCCGAGCACGGCGCCCCGATCGGGGATCCCCGTCCGGCCGGCGACTTCCCGGGCCTTGCCCCGCGCGTGCGCCATCACGCGCTCGGCAGCAGGGAGCCCCTCGTCGCTCTCCTCGGCCTCCCCCGACGCCACCACCCGGAAGTCCACGCCGAGCACCCCCAGCAGCGCACGCCGCTGGGGGGACCGAGAGGCGAGGATGATCAGCCGATGATCTCGGAGTCGGCGAAGTGGATGCCCAGCTCGCGTGCGGCGGACTCGGTGCCGTCGGAGCCATGGATCACGTTCTGCCCGAGGTCGAGGGCGTAGTCACCGCGAATCGTGCCCGGTGCCGAGTCCTGCGGGTTCGTGGCGCCCATCATGGTGCGACACGCGCCGATGGCCCCCTCGCCCTGAATGCACATCATCACGACGGGACCCGAGGTGATGAACTCCACCAGCTCCGCGAAAAATGGCTTGTCACGGTGCTCGGAGTAGTGCTCTTCCGCCGCATCACGCGCCATCACGCACTTCTTGAGCCCCAGGATCTCGAAGCCCCGCCGCTCGAAGCGCGCGAGGATCTCGCCGGAGAGGCCGCGGGCGACCGCGTCGGGCTTCACCATCACGAAAGTGCGTTCGGTCATGAGATGCGGGTCTCCTCGGAAAGGCTACGGGATGATGGGGATGCCGGTGCCGCGCAGTAGGGGCACACGCGCCACGACGGCTCGAGTGGCTCCGAGCACCGGCGGCAGGGCTCACGGAGCGGGGTCGTGCAGGTGGGGCACACGAGAAAGCGGGGGCCCACCACACCCTCGCACTCCGGGCACCGAAGGCCATCCACCTGCGCCTCGAGGGCAAGCGTCTCGAGCTCGCGGTCGTGGGCGTCGGTGAGGTATTCGGGCGGACGGATGAAGAGGTAGATGAGCGCCCCGAGAAACGGGATGATGAGCGCGATGATCGTGGAGCCGGCGATGGCCCCGACGTTCTCGAAGCGCCGTCGCGAGTCCTGATACACCCAGTAGGCGAGCGACAGCCACAGGGCCACGGCGAAGACCTGGATGATGACCAGCATGATGGTCCACGCAGTGGACCCGAAGAAGTCAGACAGGGCGTTCAGGGGTCACTTCCTGAAGTCATCGAGCCGCCACACGGTGGCGGGCGCACATCCCGGGGCGGGAGCGGCGGCGAGTGTACCGCCCCCCGACGGGCCGTGGCCCGTCACGATGGGAGCGAGGTCGGAGAGAAGATGCAGTGAGCCCGCGACGAGCACCGCGCCCATCGGCCCCGCATCGGCGCGCGCGCACTCGAGGGCTCGGGCCGGCCCGGCGATGACGTCGGCCGGCACCCCATGCCGGGCGAACAGCCTCGCGATGGGCTCGGGGCGGATTGCCCGTCCGGATGACGCGCGGGTGACATGAGCGCACCGGATGACGGGGGCCAGCGCATCCACGATCCCCTCGGCATCCTTGTCGGCCATCATCCCGATGACGGCGACGGGGCGCACATCGCCGAGCACCTGCGGGAGGGCTTCGGCGAGGGCACGAGCACCCGCGGGATTGTGGGCCCCATCGAGAACGATGACCGGCGACCCGGGAACGACCTGCAGGCGACCCGGGTTGGAGAGCCGGGAGAGCCCCTCCGCGATGGCCGCCTCGTCGAGCCCACGGCCCAGCACCCGCTCAGCCGCCCCCACCGCGAGGGCGAGGTTGGCCCGCTGCCATCGGGCCGGCATGTCGGCCTCAATGCGGAGGGCACCGTTGGGCGTGCGGATGGTCATGACTGGACCGTTTCCGTCTTGCCATGTGATCTCCTGCCCCAGCCACCATCCGGACATGCCCCGTTCGGTCACGACTGCGCGGATGTCGGGGAGCACCCCGGGGGCCTGCTCCCCCACCACGAGCCCCGCGAAGCCCTCCGGCGCCACGCCCAGCTTCTCACCGGCGATCTCACGCACGGAGTGGCCGAGGATCTCCGTGTGGTCGAGATCAACGCTCGAGAGCGCCACGACGGGCGCGTCGATCACGTTGGTCGCGTCGAGCCGCCCACCGAGTCCCGCCTCCAGCACCACGGCCTCGACACCGGCATGCGCAAGGGCATCCAACCCGAGAGCGGTGAGGGCCTCGAACTGCGTGATGGCACCGTCCTCCACCATCGGCACGACGGCCCGCACGCGCGTGGCCGCCGCCGCGAAGGCATCGGGTGGGATGGCCGCGCCGTCAAGGGCGATGCGCTCCGACCAGTCGATGACATGCGGTGAGATGTATGCCCCCGTACGCCACCCGGACGCCGTGAGAAAGGCCGCGGTCATCCGGGTGACCGACGTCTTGCCGTTCGTGCCGACCACATGCACCGCCGGCAGGCCACGACACGGCTGCCCGAGGGCCGCCATGAGTGCGTTCATGCGCTCAAGCCCGAACCTCATCCCCATGAGGTCAAGGCCCGCGATCCACTGCACGGCGGTCGCGGGCTCCACCGGGGTCAGCCCAGCGCGGCGAGCCGGGCCGAGATCTCCTCGACCTCGGCCGAGAACCTGCGTGCCTTGTCGCGCTCGGCATCGACGAGGTGCGTGGGGGCGCGGCGTGTGAACTTCTCGTTGGCGAGCTGCTTCTCGGCACGCCCGAGTTCGATGCGCGCGGCATCCAGGGCGGACCCCAGGCGGGCACGTTCCGCCTCGAGATCGACGGCGGGAGCCTCGACGAGGATGCGCCCGTACGACATGGGAACAACCAGCGCGCCATCGCCGGCCTCACCCACCTCCACGTTCGCGATCGCCGCGAGGGCATCGACGGGGAGCGGCGCGTCGGTGTCGAGGGCCAGGGTCACCACAAGGCGTTCACGCGGCGATATCCCCTGATCGGCCCGGAATGACCGCATGGCCTGCACGGCCTCACGGAGGGCGGCGATGGCGGCCTCAGCCTCGTCGTCGCGCGGCCCGGGAGCGGTGGCAGGGGCGTGCGTCAGCATGAGCCCCTCCGATCCCGGCAGGCGGCTCCAGCATTCCTCGGTGGTGAAGGGGATGACCGGGTGCGCGAGGGCGAGCACCTGCTCGAGCGCGGCACCCGCGACGGCGGGGCTGGCAAGGCCCGCCTTCAGCAACTCGAGATACCAGTCGCAGAGGTCATCGAAGATCAGGTGGTACAGGCCATTGGCGAACTGGCTGAACTCGAAGCCCTCGACCAACCGGTCCGACTCGTCGATGGCCCCGGCGATCACCGAGGTGATCCAGCGGTCACCAAGGGTCTCGGGCACCGGGGCCTCGCCGGCCCGGCCACCGCGATCGACCACGAGCCGGGTGGCGTTCCAGAGCTTGGTGACCAGCTGCCGGCCCTGACGGATGCGGTCCTCGCTGAACCGGACATCCTGTGTGGAGGTGATCATGAGGAGGCCGAAGCGCAGCGCATCGGCGCCCTCGCGGTCCACCACATCGAGCGGGT
>JBIIQA010000057.1:0-8519 GCA_044342355.1 Miltoncostaeaceae bacterium
CGAACATGAGATCGGCGTCCGCAGCGCCCGCCCCCACGACGACGGTCGTGCGGCCTCCGGAGAGGGCGCACCCCGTGCACTCGCGGAGGTATCCGGCGAGTCGTTCGAGCGCGTGGGCGCGCACCGCGGCATCGCTCATCCCCGCCCACGGTATAAGCGGGCCCGGACGTCCGGTGGGCATGCCCCTGCGCCCTTGTAACGCGGTCGTCCGGCGGTCTAGATTGCCGCATCCGATCATGGCGCCATGCCCGGTACCCCACTTCGGGGACTGGAGCGAGTCCGGCTCGGCGAATCCCGTCAATTCCTGACGGGCCTGCCGTGCCGTGCCCATCAAAATGACCGACACACCGTCCGCATCCCACTACCCCTGGCCCACCGTGGTCCGCACCGTCCCGGAGCTCAGGGCGGCGATCGCGTCTCTTCGCGCCGACGGGCGCGTGATCAGCCTGGTGCCGACCATGGGTGCATTTCACGAGGGGCACCTCTCGCTCATGCGGATCGCCGCAGGTGGCGGCAGCGCCGTCGTGGTGTCGCTGTTCGTGAACCCGGCGCAGTTCGCGCCGACCGAGGACCTCGCGTCGTATCCCCGCGATGAGGAGCGCGACCTCACCCTCGCGGCGGGCGCCGGAGCCGACCTCGTGTGGGCCCCTGACGTGCAGGACATCTACCCCGATGGCTTCGCCATGGATATCGGCATCGGCGGACCCGCCGAGGTGCTGGAGGGTGCCAGCCGACCGCACCACTTCGCCGGCGTGGCCACCGTCGTGGCGAAGTTGCTGAGCGCCGTCCGCCCCGACCGCGTGGTGTTCGGGCAGAAGGACGCCCAGCAGGTGGCCGTCATCCGCCGTCTCATGGCCGACCTCCACCTCGACGACATCGAGATGATCGTGGCCCCCATCGTGCGCGAGGACGATGGTCTCGCCATGAGCAGCCGCAACGCCTACCTCGGCCCCGAGGACCGTGCCGCCGCCGTGACGCTGTCACGTGCGCTGGCGGCGGCCTGCGCGCTGGCCGAGGAGGGCGAGGCAGATGCAGCCCGCATCGAGGAGGCCGCATTGGCCGTGCTGTCCTCGGAGTCGCGCTGTGAGCCCGAGTACGCGACGGTGGTCCACCCGGACACCTTCGCGCATCTGGACCGCCTGGAGGCCCCGGCCCTCCTGTGCGTTGCCGCGCAGGTCGGACCCGCCCGGCTCATCGACAACCGGGAGCTCCCTGTTCCCACCACACGGAGGACTGCCGTGCCACGAGCACGCACGATGCTGAAAAGCAAGATCCATCGCGCCACGGTGACCGATGCCAACCTCAATTACGTGGGCAGCATCACTGTGGATCGCGACCTGCTCGACCTCGCGGACATCCGCGAGTACGAGAAGGTCTGCGTGCTCAACATCAACACCGGCGGACGGTTCGAGACGTACGCCATCGACGGCCCCCGCGGTAGGGGCGATATCTGCCTGAACGGCGCTGCCGCCCGGCTCGCGCATCCGGGAGACCTCGTCATCATCCTCACGTATGCCGACTACGACGAGGCGGAGCTCAAGGACGGACACGAACCCACCGTCGTGCACGTGAACTCGCGCAACGAGGTGACCGAGTTGATCGAGGACATGGTTCCGGTCATGTGGGAGGTCGAGTAACCATCCCGTCCGCGGCCGACCTGAAGGCGGCCAAGGGCCAGAGGCGCCTCGCGGTGCTGACGGCGTACGACTATCCCACCGCCCTCGCGCTCGACGCCGCCGGGCTCGACATCCTTCTCGTGGGTGACAGCCTGGGAGAGGTGGAACTCGGGTTCGCATCGACCCGGGATGTGACGCTCACGATGATGGAGCACCACGTCCGTGCCGTCGCCAACGGCGCCACCGACACCCATATCTGCGGGGACCTTCCCGCAGGCACATACCGCACCGCCGGCGAGGCCGTGGACAGTGCCCGGGCGCTCGTGGCGGCCGGGGCCAACTCGGTAAAGCTCGAGGGAGCGCTCATTCCGCAGGTGGAGGCCATCATCGCGGATGGCACACCCGTGATGGGGCACGTCGGGCTCCTTCCCCAGACCGCCGAGGGCGGCTATCGCAGGCAGGGTACGACCCGCGAGGACGCCGCGCGCATCATTGCCGACGCGATCGCGCTCGACGCGGCAGGGTGCTTCGCCATCGTCATCGAGGCCGTCGACCCGGCCGTGGCGACGGCGATAACGCCGCAGGTCAGTGCCCCCACGATCGGCATCGCCGCCGGAGCCGACTGCGATGGCCAGGTGCTGGTGAGCACGGACCTCCTGGGCCTGCTGCCATCCCCGCCCCCGTTCGTGACCCCGAAGGCGAACCTGCACGCGACCATCACGGAGGCCGCACGGGCATTCGCCCGGGACGTACGCGAGGCCAGCTGACCGCGGGCCCTACCCGGGCGCCCCGAAACGCGGGAAGGGTGCCTGCCGCTCGGCCACCGGCGGCAGGCACCTTTCCCGGCTGCGGTCCTAGAGGATCCCGCCCTTGGCGATCTTCCTCAGATCGAGGGCCTTCCCCAGCGTCTTCTCGTCCACGCCCTTCTCGCGGGCCACCTCGCGCAGGGGCCGGCCGCTCTTCGTGGCCTCCTTCACGATGTCCGTGGCGAGGTCGTACCCGATATACGGGTTGAGGGCGGTGGCGGCCGCCAGGGTGCCCTCCGCATGCCCGATCAGGCCGTCGTAGTTCGGCTCGATGCCCTCCACGCACTTCTCGCGGAACGCCGTGGCGGTCGTCGAGAGGAGGTGGATCGACTGGAGCAGATTGCGCGCCATCAGCGGAATGCGCACGTTGAGCTCGAAGTTGCCCTGGGTGCCGGCCACGGTGATGGCGGCGTCGTTGCCGATGACCTGGGCGCCAACCTGCATGACGACCTCCGGAATGACCGGGTTCACCTTGCCGGGCATGATCGAGGAGCCCTTCTGCAGTTCGGGAAGGAAGATCTCGCCGAGGCCGCAGCGGGGGCCGGAGCCCATCCATGCGAGGTCATTGGCGATCTTCGTGAGGGAAACGGCCACCAGCTTGAGCGCGGCCGATGCCTCGACGAGGCCGTCGCGATTGGCCTGCGCCTCGAAGGGATCCGCCGGCGAGGAGATCTTGAGCCCGGTCTCCGACGACATGATGTCGCGAACCATCTTGGCGAACTTCGGGTGCGTGTTGAGGCCGGTACCGGTGGCGGTGCCGCCGAGCGGAACCATCCCGAGGCGCGGAAGCGTCGCCCTGACGCGGGCCACACCCAGTCGCACCTGCGCGGCGTAGCCGCCGAACTCCTGGCCGAGGGTCACGGGCACCGCGTCCATGAGGTGCGTGCGCCCGGCCTTCACCAGGTCCTTGAACTCCTTCGCCTTGGCCGCAAACGCCCCCTCGAGCGCCTCAAGCGCCGGGAGGAGCTCGTGCGTGATCTGGTCGAGCGCGGCGAGGTGCACCGCAGACGGGAAGACGTCATTGCTGCTCTGGCCCATGTTCACGTGGTCGTTGGCGTGCACGCCCTTCGCCTCGCGGCTGGCGACCTTCGCGATGACCTCATTGGCGTTCATGTTCGACGACGTTCCCGATCCGGTCTGGAACACGTCCACCGGGAACTGATTGTCGAACTCGCCACGGGCGACTCCCATACCCGCCTCCGCGATGGCAGCGGCGATCCCCTTGTCGAGGAGCCCCAGCTCGGCATTGGCGCGAGCGGCGCCGGCCTTGATCCGGCCGAGCCAGTGGATGACCGGGGCCGGGATCGGCTCTCCGGAAATCGGGAAGTTGTTGACCGCCTTGTCGGTCTCTCCACCCCACAGCTTCGCCATCAGTACTCCCTGTTCGAACGCATGGCCGCGTGAGGGTACATGCCGGGGCGTGCTGTCAGGTGGCGTCGGCGAGAGCATCAAGGATGCCCTCCGCTGCCTGCACGCCCAACGCAAGATGTTCCACGCGCAGGTGCTCGTCAGGGGAGTGGTAGCCGTCGTCGGGCAGCGCGAAGCCGGTCAGCACCACGGTCGTGCCACGGGCGGACATGGCCGCCACCACGGGAATGCTGCCCCCGATGCCCACGGGCGTCACCGGCAGGCCCGTCGCCTGCGTGATGCCACGCATCGCGGCAACCATCACTGGCTCAGAGGGGTCGATACGACTCGCGCCCGCAACGCCGAGCCCCTCCACCTCGATCTGCGCCCCGGGGGGCACCGCCGCCTCGAGCATTCCGCGCAGGACGTCCGCCACCTGCTGGGCGTCTGCCCCGGGCGGCACGCGGCACGACAGCGTGGCCTCGGCCGTGGCGGGGATGACCGTGGCGACCAGTGACGGGTCGCCCGCGCGCAGGCCATGCACGTCGAGCGAGGGCAGCATCGTGGTGCGGAGGTGGTACTCGTCGGCCGCCGCCTCGTCGGCGGGACGCCCGCCGGCCTCCGCGAGGATGTCCTCTCCCGGGGGGAGATGCGCCCACGCCGCCACCTCGGCATCGGACGGCGGCGCGGCACCCGCGAGCAGGTCCCGGGGCACGCGGCCCGCGCGGGGGACGACCGCCGACAACACCTCCACCAGTGCGTGCACCGCATTCAACGCCGCGCCGCCGTGCATTCCGGAGTGCAGGTCGGCAGCCGCTCCCCGCAGGCGGATGCGGAAGTAGGCGAGGCCCCGCAGCCCGGTGCAGACGGCCGGTCGCCCGGGCCCGATCATGGGCGAGTCGAAGATGATCGCGGCCCGGGGCGGATCGGATTCCGCCGCCACGAAGTCCACCGCCGAGTGGCCACCACTCTCCTCTTCCCCATCCACCAGCACCCGGGCGCGCACCCGCAGGCGCCCTTCGGCGCGCATGCGCTGCAGGGCCACCAGCAGCATGAAGAGGTTTCCCTTGTCATCGCTCGCACCGCGCGCGTAGAGATTGCCCGCGCGCACCTCCGGCTCAAAGGGGGGGCTCGTCCAGAGGGAGAGATCGCCGGGCGGCTGCACGTCGTAGTGCCCGTACAGGGTGACCACCGGTGCATCGGGGGCTCCGTCACTCGGAGGCACCTCGCCCACGACCAGGGGGTGCCCTGATGTGACGACGACGTCGGCGGTGCCGCCCGCCCTGCGGACCTCGTCGGCCACCATCCCCGCCGCCCGCCGCATGTCACCCGAATGGGCCGGATCGGCACTGATGCTCGGCACCCGCAACAGCGCCACGAGGCGCGCGAACTCGTCGGGCCTCACGCCGGGGCGACCACCGTCTTGCGGCTCCGCCGACGCTTCACCGGCTGCGCCGGGGTCAGTACCTGCGCGAGGAACTCGCCCGTATGCGACCCCGCAGTGGCCGCCACATGCTCGGGGCTGCCGGCGGCGATCACCCGGCCTCCGCCATCGCCGCCCTCGGGCCCGAGGTCGATGATCCAGTCGGCGGCGCGGATGACGTCGAGGTTGTGCTCGATGACGAGCACGGTGTTCCCGGTATCCACGAGACGCTGCAGCACCTCGAGAAGCTTCTCGATGTCGGCGAAGTGAAGGCCCGTCGTGGGCTCATCAAGCACGTACATGGTGCGCCCGGTGGCGACCTTCGCGAGCTCGGTGGCCAGCTTCACGCGCTGGGCCTCCCCCCCCGACAGCGTGGTTGCCGGCTGGCCCAGGCGAATGTAATCGAGTCCCACATCGTGCAGCGTCTGCAGGCGACGGCGCAGCCGCTCCACGGGCTGGAAGAACTGCACGGCCTCCTCGACGCTCATGTCCAGCACGTCGTGGATGGTCTTGCCCTTGTAGTAGATGTCGAGGGTTTCGCGGTTGTACCGCTTGCCCCCACACACCTCGCACGGCACGTAGACATCGGGCAGGAAGTGCATCTCGATGGTGATCGTGCCGTCGCCCTTGCACGCCTCGCAGCGCCCGCCCTTGACGTTGAACGAGAAGCGCCCCGGGGCCCACCCGCGCGCACGGGCGTCCGGCGTGAACGAGAAGAGCTCACGCACGTGATCGAAGACCCCGGTGTACGTCGCGGGGTTGGACCTCGGGGTGCGGCCGATGGGCGACTGGTCGATGGCGATGATCTTGTCGAACTGCTCGATGCCCTCGATGCGCCGGTGGCGCCCCGGTCGAAGGGGCTTGCGGTTGAGCCTCCCCGCCATCGCCTTGAGGATGATCTCGTTGACGAGGGTGCTCTTACCCGATCCCGACACCCCGGTGACGCACGTGAGAACGCCGACCGGGACCGCGGCGTCGATGTCCTTGAGGTTGTTCTCGTGGGCGCCCTCCACGGTGAGCCAGCCCTGGGGCTCGCGGCGGCTCTCGGGGATGGGAATGGACCGTGCGCCCGACAGGTACGCACCCGTCACCGAGTCGGGGTTGGCCTCCACCTCGGCGGCCGTGCCGGCCGCGACCACCCATCCACCGTGTTCCCCTGCGCCCGGACCCATGTCGATGACATGGTCGGAGGAGCGCATCATGTCCTCGTCGTGCTCGACCACGAGAACGGTGTTGCCGATGTCGCGCAGCCGCTCGAGGGTCCCGATCAGCTTTCGGTTGTCACGCTGGTGCAGGCCGATAGAGGGCTCGTCGAGGATGTAGAGCACACCCATGAGACCGGCCCCGATCTGGGTGGCCAGCCGGATGCGCTGCGCCTCGCCACCGGACAGCGTGCCGGCGCCCCGGGACAGATTGAGGTACCCCACGCCGACGTCGACCAGGAACCTCAGCCGCGCGGAGATCTCGGCGACGGCGCGCTGCGCGATGAAGGCCTCGGTCTCCGTGAGCTTCAGCGCCTGAAGGGTGCCGAGGGCGTCACCGATGCTCATCTCCGTGAGCGCATGGATGGAGAGTCCACCAACCGTCACGGCGAGGATCTCGGGCTTCAGGCGCGCCCCGTGGCACGACGGGCAGGGATTGGGTGACATGTACTGCTCGATGCGGTCACGCACGAGGTTGGAACTGCTCGTGCCGTAGCGACGACGCATCTGGGGCACCACCCCCTCGAACCGTGCGGTGCTCGAATAGCCCCTGCGGCTGCGCTTGCCGAGGTCGAGGCGCTCCACGCGATCCGGGCCGAACAGCAGGACATCACGCTCGTCCTGCGGCAGATCCTTCCACGGCACGTCCATCGGGATTCCCCAATGGGTGCAGGCGCTGCGGAGGAGCAGGTCATAGAAGTCGGTGGTGCGGTCGGCCCACGGAAGGATGGCCCCGCCCTCGAGCGTGCGCTCGGGATCAATCACGAGCTCGGGATCGACCTCCGCCATGAAGCCGAGGCCCGTGCACTCCTCACATGCACCCTGCGGGGCGTTGAACGAGAACACCCGCGGGGCGAGATCCGGCAGCGACGCCCCGTGCTCGGGGCATGCGAGCTTCTCGGAGTACGTCCACGACCGCTCCTCGTCGCCCACCTCCTGCAGCCGCACGAGGCCGTCGGCCAGCCGCGTGGCCGTCTCGAGGCTCTCCGTCAGACGCCGACGAAGGTCCGACCGCATGACCAGCCGATCCACCACCACCTCGATCGTGTGGCGCTTGCTCTTCTGCAGCGCCGGGACCTCATCGATCCCATACACGTCACCATCCACGGCGACGCGCGCAAAGCCCTCGTCCCGGACGTGATCAAGCACATCGCGATGCTCGCCCTTGCGGTCGCGCACGACCGGGGCCAGGACCATGAACCGGGTGCCCTCGGGAAGCGCCAGCACGCGATCGGCGATCTGCTCAACGCTCTGCCCAGCGATCTGAACCCCGCAGACCGGGCAGTGCGGTATGCCGATGCGCGCGTAGAGAACGCGAAGGTAGTCGTAGATCTCGGTGACGGTGGCCACCGTCGAGCGCGGGTTGCGGCTGGTGGTCTTCTGATCGATCGAGATGGCCGGCGACAGGCCCTCGATGTCATCGACGTCGGGCTTGTCCATCTGACCGAGGAACTGCCGCGCATAGGCCGACAGGCTCTCGACGTAGCGCCGCTGGCCCTCGGCATAGAGGGTGTCGAACGCGAGGCTCGACTTCCCGCTGCCGGAGAGGCCCGTGATCACCACGAGGCGATCGCGCGGGATCTCGACGCTGACGTCCTTGAGGTTGTGCTCCCGGGCACCGACGACGCGAATCGAATTCACTCAACCCACTGTATCCCGGCCGTGCGCCCACCCGGCCTGCGAACATGCGCCGCGTGACGACCGCACGTGAACGCGCCGACTGGGCGCGCCATGCCGAGGCCTCCATCAGCGCGGCGGGACTGCGCGCGGGCGGTGCCCGCAAGGCAGTGGTGGACCTGCTCGCCCGCCAGGAGTGCTGCCTGAGCGCCCAGGAGATCCGCGACGCCCTGGCGGTCGAGCCCGGGCCCACCCCGGGAATGGCCAGCGTGTACCGCGCGCTCGACACGCTCGCCGATCTGCATCTGGTGCACCGGGTGGACCTTGGCGGGCAGGTGGCCAGGTTCGAGCCCGCGCGCGCCGATGGCGAGCACCACCACCACGCCGTGTGCCGCGAATGCGGCGGCGTCACCCCCATCGGCGACGACGCCCTGGAGAAGGCCCTGCACGGCATGGCGGACCGCCTCTCGTTCGAGGTGGATGCCCACGACATCACCCTTCACGGCCG
>JBIIQA010000059.1:0-8468 GCA_044342355.1 Miltoncostaeaceae bacterium
GGTGAATCCGCACCGGGGCCCGAGGTCATGAGCAGGCTCGGCATCACTCCCGAGGCGGTGGCGCGCGCCGCGATGGACTCCCTCTCCACCGACTGCTGCTGATGCGGATCATCCCGCACCCCGGTCCCGCACGCGGCCTCGTCGAGGACGCCATTGCGGAGGCCGAGGAGCGGGGGCTGGTGGGTGCCGTCGCCGCGGGGGATGCCCGGGCATGGGGCGAGCACGCGGACGCCGCCCGTGAGTGGACCGGCTGGTTGCGCGCGCCCGACGAGATGCGGGCACACGTGCCGCTGATCGATGGTCTCGTCGCACAGGCCCGGGAGGACGGCGTGCGCCACGTGCTCGTCCTCGGAATGGGTGGGTCGAGCCTGTCGCCCGAGGTCACCCGGCGCACTTTCGGCCACGGTGCCGGGATCGAGCTGCGAATCCTCGACTCGACCGATCCCGTTGCGGTTGAGGCCATCACGCACGGCGTTGACCCTGCGCGGTGCCTTGCCATCACGTCATCGAAGAGCGGCACGACGGCCGAGCCGCTCGCCTTCCTCGCCCATGTCGAGCAGTTCCTCGCGGATTCCCTGGGGGCCTCCGCGCACGACCACCTCATCGCCATCACCGACCCCGGGACCCCGCTTGCGGAGCGCGGGGTGTCGGAGGGCTGGCGGATGGTCGCCACCAACCCCGCCGACGTCGGGGGCCGGTTCTCCGCCCTCACGCTCTTCGGGCTCATCCCGATGGCGTTCGCCGGTGTACCCCTCCTCCCCCTGCTCGATCACGCAGAGGCCGCCCGGAGCGACCCCGGGGCGGTACGCCTCGGGGTCGCGCTGGCCGCCCTCGCCCGCGCGGGACGCGACAAGCTCACCCTCATCGCCGACCCCGGAATCGGATCATTCGGGCTCTGGGCGGAACAGCTCATCGCGGAGAGTCTCGGGAAGCAGGGTGAGGGCATCATCCCCATCGCCGACGAGCCGATCGGTGACCCCGACGCCTACGGGTTCGACCGCGTGCTTCTTCACCTGCGGCTCACCGGAGAGCACGACGCCGACGTCGCGGCCATCGCGGCGGCGGGTATTCCCGCCTTCGTGATGGACATCAGGGAGACCCTCGATGTGGGTGGCCTCTACATGGGCCTTGAAGTGGCCGTGGCCGCGGCGGGCGCCGTGCTCGGGGTGAACCCGTTCGACCAGCCCGACGTGCAGGCCGCGAAGGAGGCCGCCAACCGGGCACTCGCGGGTGCCGGGATTCCCCGTGACGACCGCGAGGAGCCCGAGGCAATTGCCCGCGCGATCGACATGCTGGGGCGAGGCGATTACCTGTCGCTCCTGACGTTCTCCACTCCCACCCCTGCGGGCGACCGCATCATGTCGGACATCCGCACCGCGGTGCGCAGGCGAACCCGCGCCGCGACCACGGCAGGGTGGGGACCGCGGTTCCTGCACTCCACGGGGCAGCTGCACAAGGGCGGCCCCGGCTCCGGGGTGTTCGTGCAACTCCTCGGGCCCGGCGCACCGGATCTGCCGATCCCCGGTCAGGACCACACCTTCGGCGAGCTCCTGCGCGCCCAGGCGATCGGCGACGCGCAGGCCCTTGAGTCGCGCGGGCGGCGCCTCGTGCGCATCGACCTCGGGGAGGACCCCGACGCGGGGCTCCGCCGCGTCGCGCGGGCTGCCGGGGCCTAGGCGATCCCGGGGGCAGGGCCCCCGGCGACGTGACCGGTCAGTACGTCGGCGGCGAGCTCCTCCACAAGCCGCCGGGTGACCGGGTCGGCACCGAGGCGTTCCACGTTCAGCACGAGGGCCCGGACCGCGGGGCTGGCCGCCCCGCGGCGCTCCACGAGCGAGGCAAGCCGGCCGGCAGGGTCAATGCGCTCACCACGTGGACCGGTGACGAGATCGGCGACATCGAGCAGGTCGAGGATGGTGCCGTCGGCCCCAACGGGGACGGGGAACTCGGCGTCGATGTCGGGCAGGCCCGCCGCCCGCGCACGCTCCGCGGCATTGGAGTGGTGGGCCACGATGCGCGCGAGGCGCTCGTGCCCGGCGCGCCTGAGCGCCCTGGCGCCATCGACCGGATGCAGATCGCCCGGCAGCGCGTACCCGATGTCGTGGAGCCATGCGCTGGCCAGCAGCACGCGACGGTGCCCACCCGGCAGGCGAACGCTTCGGGCAGCGCGTGCGGCCTGTTGGGCCACGCCCCGCATGTGCTCGTATCGCCGCCGCGACGACAGCGCCTCGCAGAGGTCGTGCGCGCCCCGGGGCTCACCGGCCGCGCGCCACAGCGCGGCGGTCACAGCAGGGTCCTGATGGCCTCATCCACCACTTCGTGACCCTCCGCGTCAGCGCGCGACCTCTCGTCCTCACCCACCTCGGGCTCGGGGTCGCCCATGAGGCGATCGGTGAGCGCCTCATACCCGCTCCGTTCGGCAGCGAGGGCCAGCCAATCGGCGGGGATCTCATCGGACAGCGGAACGCCGGTCATCTCCGCGAAAAGCAGCGCCCACGCACGCGGGAGGACATCGACGTTGTACCCGCCCCCGCCAAGGGCGATCCACTTTCCGCCCGCGGCGTCGTCGGCCAGGCGGTGCAGGACCCGCCAGAGCCCCGGGAATGCCGCCATGCGCACCTGGAGATGCGCGAGCGGGTCCTGGTGGTGCGGGTCGACGCCGTCCTGCGTGATGAGGACGTCCGGTGCAAATGCGGTGACGGCAGGCGCGATGACCTCCTCGATCGCGCGCATGTACGGGCCGTCCCCGGAGAAGGCGGGCAGTGGGATGTTCACCGAGTACCCGTCACCCGGACCGATCCCGCGCTCGGCGATGGTCCCGGTGCCCGGGAACAGGTACCGGCCGCTCTCGTGCACCGAGCAGGTGAGGACGCGCGGATCGTCATAGAAGATGAACTGCGTGCCATCGCCGTGGTGGACGTCGACATCGACATAGGCCACCCGCCTGGCGCCGTTCTCGAGCAGCCACTGGATTGCCACCGCGGGGTCGTTGTAGATGCAGAAGCCGTTGGCCTTGTTTGCGAATGCGTGATGCAGCCCACCCGCCACCGACAGCACACGGTCGGCACGCCCCTCCCACACCTCGCGCGCGGCCGTCACGGATGACCCGCACACGGCGACGGCCGCCTCGTGCATCCCGGCGAATGCCGGGGTGTCCCCGCCATGCGCGAGTCCCCACATCCCCGCCTCGAACGCGGCGGCAAGAGCGGGCTGGGCGCTGTAGCGGCGCACGGCGGCCATGTACGCGGGCGTGTGCACGCGACCGATGAGGTCCTCATCCCCGGGCTCCGGGGCCAGCACCCTCACGTCAGGGCGGTCGAGCAGCCCGTACGCGCGGATGAGGTCGATCGCGAGCTCGCGATTGACCGGGGCGAGCGGATGATCCGTGCCCAGGTCATAGCCCGAGAGCCCCTGCCGGTCGACGAACGCGATGGACGCCATGACCTGAGGACTAGCAGACGACGGGCAGCACGGCACAGAGCGACTCGACCTGCTGCTGCAGGTCAGCGAGGGACTGCTGCAGGTCGCGCACGGACCCACCGGCCCCTGATCCCTGCAGTTCCTGCGCCAGCGTTCCCACGTCGGTGCGCAACTGCCCGACGCCGGCCTCGATGACCGCCACACGATCCTGAACCGCATCGGTGCTCGCGAGCCCGAAGGACCCGGGTGACGCGATGATCGCGAACACGAGGACGAGGGCGAGCACCGCCACGCCGATCGACGCGGCCAGAACGGCGACCATTCGCCGATCGGGGGCCACTGGGGCCGCGGGGTGCGCAAGGGGCACCGTGGGCGGTGGTGGTGCGACCACGCGCGTGGCCGTCTCGGCGGCCGGGGGTGGCGGTGCCACGAATGCCCCGGCACCGGGTACGGGGCCGGAGAGGGCGAGCGCGGCAGAGGCGGCATCGGTTGCCGTTCCCGGGATCAGCGCCGCCGCCGGATCGGCGACGACCGCCGCGCCAAGAGCCCGCAGGGCGATGATCGTGCGTGCGAGGACATCGGGGGCATCCCCGACGACATGCCGAACCAGCCCGGGAACCATCCATGGCACCCGCGCCGCCCACCCGGCGGTCCACTCGCCCTCGGGCAGACGGATGGTGTCCACGGCGATGAGGGCCTCGCCCGCAGGGACTTCGTCGGCGACGACAGCCCGGGCACACCACCCCCGGGCCCCCACCTGCTCCTCCGGCCTGAGCCCGTGCACGCCGGCGCCCGGGACGCGCCGGGCAGCCACGTCGGCGGCGGCATCCGCAGGCTCGAGCGCGGCAAGATCACGCGCCACCGATGCCCGGCGGTCCTCCGGCAGGGACGCCAGCGCGTGGCGCGCGAGGGCAGTCCCCAGCACCACCGCCACCTCCCCATCGCGAAACGGCGGGGCGGGCGGGCCGGTCCGGGTCGCACCGAGCCCCACCTCATCGTCACCCCGCACGTCGATGTCCATCCGCAGGCGCAGAGCGCGATCGGTCACGGGGCTAGAACTCCTGCTCGGTGGGCCGCATGAAGATCTCGTTGATGCTCACGTGCGGTGGCTGCGACACCGCGAACATGACGGCGCGTGCGACATCGTCCACCACCAGCGGCGCGCCGCCCACCGGGTTGTCGTAGAAGGCCGTGTCCACGATTCCGGGGCCCACCAGGGTCACCCGCACGCCGGTCCCGAGCAGGTCCTTGCGCGCGGCCTCGGCCATGGCCGTGACGGCCCACTTCGTGGATGAGTACAGCGAGCCCGTGCCCACCTGCCGGCCCGAGATCGACCCCATCAGGACGACATGGCCGCGCGACTCGGTGAGTGCGGGAATGCACGCACGCAGGGTAATGGCCGCGCCGTACACATTGGTGAGCACCATCGCGCGCCAGAACTCGGGCGTCTCGTTGAGGAAGCCCCGGGTGGCACCGAACCCGGCGTTGGCAACCACCGCGTCGATGCGCCCGAAGGCATCGGTGGCGGCGGCGGCCATCGCCTGCACCTCATCCCAGTCGGTGACATCGCACGTGACCGGACGCGCGACATCCGGGCCGCCGAGATCCGTGGCGAGGGCATCGAGCAGCTCGCGGCGGCGTGCAGCGACGACCACGCGCCAGCCATCCGCCACGGCCGACCGGGCGATTGCAGCCCCGATTCCATCGGATGCGCCGGTGATGACCATCACCGGCGCGCTCATCGACCCACCTCCAGCCGGTATGCGCTGTGTCCACCGGTTGCCCTGATCGACACGTACCAGCGACCGGTGCGCGTGGCCACATACGTGAGGTTGTGCCGGGTGGAGGAACCCCGCGTGGATGCCGCGGGGCGGGCACCCCTACCCGCGATGGTGCGGGTGCCGGGGGTCCAGAGCCCCATGCGGGCCTTCGCGCTGGTGGAGCGGAGCGCAAGGCGCACCGTCTGCCCCTTGCGGAGAGTGACGGGGTAGACATCGGTGGGATCGTTATCGACGTCGATGTAGGCCTGCACGACGACCGGCGGCCGGGACGGCACGATCGCCCGGGCAGTGCGGGCCTCGATGATGTCCGCATTGGACTCGCCGGGGTCGTTGGGGGGAAGTGGCAGGGTGATGGCCGCCCGGGGATTGATGAGGCCGGCCCCGGTTGCGGTATCCCGGCCCGCCGTCCCCATGTCGGTGGCGGTGTTCTGCAACTGGCGCATGACCTGGAACGGTGTCGCCCCCGGGTTCGCCGCGAATACGAGGGCTGCGACGCCTGCGACGAAGGGCGTCGCCATCGACGTGCCCTCCTTGATCGCGTACCCCGGTGCGACCGCGCCCCGGGTGACGCGGGGGGGAACCGACGACACGATGTCCACGCCCGGCGCGACGAGGTCCACCGACCGGTTGCGGTTGCTGAACCGTGCAAGGCCGTAGGGCTCCGGGCAGTCGGTGGGGTTGATCTCCGCGGAGCACTGCGCAGCCACCCCCAGCACGTTCCAGTAGGCGGCGGGATAGTTCAGGGCCCCGTAGTCCTGTCCGTCATTACCCACCGAGGCGATGACCAGAGCGCCGTTCGTGAACGCCCAGTCGATGACCCTCTGAAAGGCCAAGGCGTCACCCACGCCGCCTGCGGAGATGTTGATGACCTTGGCGCCATTGTTCACCGACCAGCGGATGCCCTTCATCATGGTCTCATCGGTGGAATAGCCATCACGGTCTGAGATCTGCACGGGGATGACCTCGGCGATGCCCGCGGCGCCCGGTGCCGTGCCGACCACACCCAATCCGTTGATGGGGGCGGCCGCGCTTCCGGCCACATGCGTGCCATGGCCGGTCTTTCCCCAGTCCTCCGCCGACTCGCGCCCGGTCCAGGCACTCCAGGGGCGCACGAGCGGGGAGTTCGGACCCCTCCACTCGGGATGCGTCGAGTCGATCCCGCTGTCGAGGATGGCAATACGCGGGCGCGGCGGCGTGCCCGTGAGGTCAATCCCCCACGTCGTGGCAGGGGGGAACAGCGCCCACTGCCGCTGGCTGGCGTAGTACGTGTCGGTGGGGGCAGCGACCGGCGCAAGGGGCTGGGGCGGGACCGGCGGAGTGCGCTGCGCCTGGGCGTTCCGCTCGTCGGAGCGGCGCAGCAGCGCCCATTCGGCGGCCTCCACCCCGGGGCGACCGAGGGCGCGCTCGCGCAGCGTGGAGTCTGCCGGCGCCGTGACCGACCACACCCCCGCCTCGGGCGTGACCGGTGCGACGGCCCCGAGATCGCCGAGCACAGCGCGCGCGGTGGCGTCGGGCGGCGCGTCACGGAAGGTGACCACCAGCGACGCGCCGGCGGCAGAGGTGGCAATACGCGGCGCGGCGGCGTGCGCGGCGGCCGTGAAGGCACCCATCGTGGCGAAGGCGGTGAGCGCGCACAGCAGGCGCGCACCCCGGCTCCTAGCCATCGGCATACCTGTTGGTGATGGGCATGCGGCGATCCCGGCCGAAGGCGCGGGGGGTCGTCTTGATGCCGGGTGGACCCTGCCGCCGCTTGTACTCGGCGCGATCGACCATCCCGATGATGCGCCGCACGAGATCGTCCGGATGGCCCCGCTCGACGATGGCGACAGGCGGGAGGTCCTGCTCGACGTATGCCTCGAGGATGGGATCCAGCACCTCGTAATCGGGAAGGGAATCGGAATCGCGCTGATCGGGCCGGAGCTCCGCCGTGGGCGCCCGGTCAATGGTCGCCTGCGGGATGACCTCCCGGCCCTCCTGGTGGTTCCGCCACGACGAAAGGCGGTACACCCAGGTCTTCGACACATCGCGCAGCGGGGCGAAACCCCCCGCCATGTCTCCGTAGATCGTCGAGTAGCCCACGGACATCTCGCTCTTGTTGCCGGTGGCGAGCACCATGGCGCCATGCTTGTTGCTGATGGCCATCAGCAGGGTCCCGCGAACGCGCGCCTGCAGGTTCTCCTCCGCCACATCACGCCCGCGCCCCTCGAAGACATCGGCGAGCTGGGCCTCGAAGGCCTCCACAACGGGCGCAATGGGGATGACGTCCATGCGGATGCCCAGTGACTGCGCGAGCAGCAGGGCATCACCCGTGCTCTGATCGCTGGTGAACACCGAGGGCATCGCCACGCCACGCACATGATCCGGGCCCAGGGCGTCCACCGCGATCGCAGCGGTGAGGGCCGAGTCGATGCCGCCCGACAGCCCGATGACCACGCCCGGGAAGCGGTTCTTCCCGACGTAGTCGCGCACCCCGAGCACCAGCGCGCCCCACAGCTCGCCGGGCTCATCGGGCACATCGGCAATGCGTGGCGACACGGGACCGGTGGCAGCGGGGGTGCGTGCCCGGATGCGCACGGGGGCCGGTTGATCGAGGGGCTCCAGCCGCCGCAGGAGCGGCTCGCGCAGGCGGCGGCCCGCGGCGATGTCGAGCTCGAGATCGGCGATGAGGAGATCCTCCTCGAACATCGGCGACCGGGCGACGACCTCCCCCGCATGATCGATGATGCACGACCGCCCGTCGAACACCAGCTCATCCTGACCACCCACCTGGTTGCAGTAGGCGAGGGCCGCACCGCAGTCCGACGCCCGCGTCTGCAACATGCGCTCCCGGCCATCGGCCTTGGCGAGGTGAAAGGGCGATGAGGAGATGCAGGCGATCACGTCGAGGCGCGCGCGCGCGAGCTCGGCCGCGACGGGAGCCGGGTACCAGATGTCCTCGCAGATGACGATGCCGATACGCGCACCCTCGACGTCGATGACGATGGGGTGTGTGCCAGCCCGGAAGTACCGGGCCTCATCAAATACCCCGTAGTTCGGGAGAAACCGCTTGCGGTACACGGCTTGCACGCGCCCGTCCGCCAGCACGGCGGCGGCGTTGTGCACGTCCTCGTCGTGCTCGGCGAATCCCACGATCGCCACGCCCTCGGTGACGTCATGCGCGAGGGCATCGAGTGCCTCACGCGAGGCGTCGGCGAACGACGGACGGAGGAGGAGGTCCTCAGGCGGATATCCGGTGAGTGCAAGCTCGGGGGTGAGCACCAGTGCCGC
>JBIIQA010000009.1:0-27224 GCA_044342355.1 Miltoncostaeaceae bacterium
CGCCCGCCCTCCTCCTCGGCGAGCGGCCCGAGCATGCCGCCGGCGTGACCCTGCCCCACGGGGCGGGTGCCCATCAGGCGTCCCGTGCCACGAGCTCGTCGGGGCGCGCAAGGCCCTGGTCGTGGATCTCGCGGTACAGCGGGCTCGACACGTAGAGCACGTCGTGCGTGCCACGCGCCGCCACGCGCCCGTCGTCGATCAGAACGATCTCGTCGGCGAGGCTGATGGTCGAGAGGCGGTGGGCGATGATGATGGTGGTACGGCCCCGCATCACCGCGCCGAGGGCGCGGGAGATCTCGCGCTCGGTGGAGGCGTCCACGGACGCGGTCGCCTCGTCGAGCACGAGAATGCGTGGGTCCACCAGGATCGCCCGTGCGATCGCGATGCGCTGGCGCTGGCCACCTGAGAGCGTGAACCCGCGCTCGCCCACCACCGTCCCGTAGCCCTCGGGCAGCGCGCGGATGAAGACATCCGCCTGCGCCATGCGGGCCGCCTCCTCCACCTCGTCGTCAGTGGCGTCGGGCCTGCCGAATGCGATGTTCGCCCGCACCGTGTCGGAGAACAGGAACGGGTCCTGTCCCACCATGCCCACGACCCGGCGGACATCCTCCAGGCCGACATCGCGCACATCCACGCCGTCCAGCGTGACGCGCCCGGCCTGCGGGTCGTAGAACCGGGGGATGAGCTGCGTGACCGTGCTCTTGCCCGACCCCGTCGGCCCGATGAGCGCGATGGTGCGCCCGGCCGGGATGTCGAGGTCGACGTCATGGAGGACGGGCCGTGCGGGGTCGTATCCGAAGGTGACGCCCTCCAGTCGCACGTGGCCGCCGCCTGCGGGGAGGGCCACGGGGTGCGCGGGCTCATCGAGTTCGGGCTCGGTGTCGAGGATCTCGAACACACGCTGGCCGCTTGCCGCTGCGCGCTGGGCGCTGCCGATGAGGTTGCCGATCGAGCGGAAGGGCCACGTGAGGATCGCGAGATACAGATAGAACTGGACGAACTGGCCGAGGGTGAGCGACCCGTTGATGGTCATCACACCGCCGACGGCAATCACCACCGCCACCCCCAGCGTGGGCAGAAAGCCCATGAGCGAGGTGTAGAAGCTCTGCAGGCGCGCGGCGTCGATGCTGCGGTCGAAGGCGGCCTGCGCCCGCAGGCCGAAGCGGCCGGCCTGGGCCCCCTCCTGCCCGAAGGCCTTGACCACCCGGATCCCGGCGATGCTCTCCTCGGCAGTCTGTGTGACGTCACCCACCTTCTGCTGCACGTCCACCAGGACGGGATGGGATCGCTTGCTGGCGCGCGCCGCCACGATCACCAGTGCGGGGCCCATGAGGAGGGCGAGCAGGGTGAGCGGGATGTTGATGAACAGCAGCACGACCGTCACGAACACCAGCGTGAACGCATGCATGAACAGGAAGATCAGCCCGTAGCCCAGGAAGAAGCGGATGGTCTGCAGGTCGCTGGTGGCCCGGGACATCAACTGACCCACGGGCATGCGGTCGAAGTAGCCGAACGACAAACGCTGCAGATGCGCGAATACCCTGTCCCGCAGGTCGAACTCCACGGCCAGGCTCACGCGCCCCGCAAGGATGCGCCGGATCACGGCGAACAGGGCGCGGATCAGCCCGATGATGATCACGATGATCACCAGCGGAAGAAGGGCATCCTCCTGCTTCCCGTTCAGCACGTCGTCGATCACCCGTCGCGTGAGGTATGGCAGGGTGATCGTGCAGGCCATCAGCGCCAGGGCAGAGAGCCCGGTGATGGTGACCGACCAGGTGTATGGCCGGAGGAATGTGAGCAGCCTGACGAGCGTGCGCAGCGGCGAATCCCATCGGGTGGACGGCGGGTTGATGGCCGTGCCCAACTGTAGCGAGGGCCGCGACCCCGGCCGCATCGCCCGGCTCGTGGATTCCACGCGGGTACCGGGTGTCCGTGTGCTCGACGTGCATTCGGATGCCGATCACGACAGGACCGTCATCACGCTCGCGGGTTCCGGGCCCGCGCTGGTGCAGGCCGGGGTGTCGCTGGCCGTTGCCTGCCGCGATCTGATCGACCTGCGTGCCCATGGGGGAGTGCACCCCCGCGTGGGCGCCCTCGACGTGCTGCCGTTCGTGGCGATGCGCCCGGCCGACCTGCCCGATGCCATCCGCGCGGCCGACGACGCCGCGTGGCGCATCGGCACCGAGGTCGGAATCCCCTGCGTGCGCTACGGGGAGGGGGCGGCGCATGGGCGGGAGCGTCCTGCGCGCCTGCGCGCGGCGGGACCCGGGGCGCTCGCCGATCGCATGGCGCGCGGCGAGGTGGTGCCCGCTGCCGGCCCTCCGGCCCCGCATCCCTCCGCGGGAGTGACCTTGGTGGGCGCGCGCGAGCCGTTGATCGCATGGAACATGTGGCTCCCCGGCGCCACCGAGGAGCAGGTGCGCGAGGTGGCGGCCGCCGTGAGGGAGGGTGGTGCGGGCGGTGGGCTGCCGTCCGTGCGTGCGCTTGGGCTGATGTGTGCCCGCACGGGCCTTGCGCAGGTGTCGATGAACGTGGAGGATTACCGGCGGACGCCGCCGCTGGCGGTCGTCCGGAGGGTGCGGCAGGAGGCCGCCGCGCGGGGCCTCGTCCCCGGGGCGTCCGAGCTCGTGGGTCTCATTCCGCGTGCTGCCCTCGGCGGTGCATCCCCGCAGGAGCTGGGATTGCCGGTGCTGCGCCCTGAGCAGGTCATCGAGACAACGGAGGACTGAGAGATCGCCCCCAAGCGCCGACGCAGGCCGACCGCCGGACCACCACCGGTGAAGAACCCCCGGCATGAGGCGAAGATCGCCCAGCAGGAGGACGGCGTCACCACCACGGGCCGGCCCGATGGCCTTCCCAAGGGCGCTCCGCGCCGCGCAGGCTTCCGGAGCGTGCTCATACGCGCCGGCATCGCCGCCGTCATCTTCTTCGTGTTCCTCTACTACCTCAACGGCGACTCACCCACCACGGCGCTCATCTCGGCCCTCGTGATGGGCGCCCTCATGATCCCGCTCGGGATGCTCCTCGATCGCATGGCGCACCGCATGGCCATGCGACGGTGGGCGCGCCAGACGGGCAAGGGCTAGGTGCCGCCCAAGGGCACCCGCGACGTCCTGCCGGTCGAGTCCCGGGTGCGCGCGCGTATCGAGGGCGTGGCGGCGGAACTTATGGCCGCGCACGGGTTCGGGCGCATCACCACCCCGACATTCGAGGAGACCGAGGTCTTCGTCCGGGGTGTCGGCACGGCCACCGACATCGTCCGCAAGGAGATGTACACGTTCGACGACCGCGGTGGGCGCAGCCTCACCCTGCGCCCCGAGGGCACGGCGCCGGTCGCGCGCGCCTATGTCGATGGCGGCATGCACAAGCTGCCGCAGCCGGTGAAGCTCTGGTACCTCGCCCCGATGTTCCGCTACGAGGCGCCCCAGTCGGGGCGCTTCCGTGAGCACTGGCAGGTGGGCGCGGAGGCCTTCGGCAGCGACGACCCGCTGCTCGACGCCGAGATGATCGCTCTGCTGGCCGAGATGTATGCGCGCCTGGGTGTCCCCGGGGTGCGCCTGCGCATCTCCAGCATGGGCGACCCTGCCGGACGCGGCCCGTACCGCGAGAGGCTGCTGGCACACCTCGCAGGGTTCGCAGGGACGCTGCCGCCGGACGCCCGCGAGCGCATGGACGAGAACCCACTCCGGCTCTTCGACATGAAGGACGCCGCCGTGCAGGCTGCCATGGCCGACGCCCCCCGGTTGCTCGACAACCTCACCGATGACGCCCGCGAGCACCACGCACGCGTGCTCGAGGCGCTTCGGCTCATGGGGATTCCCTACGAGGAGGACCCGGCGCTGGTTCGGGGCCTCGACTACTACACGCGCACGGTCTTCGAGTTCACGTGCGATCGCCTCGGGGCCCAGAGCGGCATCGGCGGCGGCGGGCGGTACGACGGCCTTGTGGCATCGCTCGGGGGCCCGGATGTTCCGGGTGTGGGCTTCGGCACGGGCGTTGAGCGCATCACGCTCGCGCTCGGCGACGATGCCGGGGAAGCCCCGGTGGTGGACGCCTACCTCGCCATTCCGGATGCGGATATCCGTATGGAACTCATGCCCGTACTCCGCGATCTCCGCCGTGCAGGCCTTCGCGTGGAAGCCGGGACGGCCGGCAAGGGTCTCAAGGCAATGATGCGCCACGCCTCCGGGCTGGGTGCGAGCAACGTGATCATCATCGGCCCGCGCGAGCACGCGGAGGGGGTTGCGACGGTGCGGGACATGCAGAGCGGTGAGCAGGTGGAGGTCGCGGTGTCCGATTTGACGGGCCACCTGACCGGGGGCCCGTCGTGATCGGCGCGCAGCGCTTTCGCACGCACACCGCGGTCGGTGCCGCGGACGTCGCGGGGCACGACGTGCGGGTGGCCGGATGGGTTCACCGGCGCCGCGATCACGGCGGGGTCATCTTCATCGATGTGCGCGACCGCAGCGGGATGCTTCAGCTGGTGTTCCATCCGGAGAAGGCACCTGATGCTCACGCGGCGGCCGAGCGTCTGCACCTCGAGGACGTGATCAGCGTGGCCGGCACCGTGGTGGAACGCTCCCCGGCGACGATCAACCCGCGCATCCCCACCGGAGCCGTCGAGCTCGCGGTCACTGGGCTGGAGCGCCTGTCGGAGACCGAGCCGGTGCCCTTCAGCGTCGAGGACGAGACCACGGAGCCGTCTGAGGAGCTGCGGCTCACGTATCGCTACATCGACATGCGGCGCCCCCGGCGCCTCGCGGCCCTCGAGCTCCGCGCCCGCGTGGTGCGCGCCATGCGGCGGGTGCTCGACGACGACGGGTTCCTTGAGGTCGAGACCCCGGTGCTCACGCGCAGCACGCCCGAGGGCGCGCGAGACTTCCTGGTGCCCTCGCGTCTCAGCCAGGGCGACTGGTACGCGCTGCCGCAGAGCCCCCAGCTGTTCAAGCAACTGCTCATGGTGGGCGGCCTCGAGCGCTACTACCAGATCGCCCGCTGCTTCCGCGACGAGGATCTGCGTGCCGATCGGCAGCCCGAGTTCACGCAGCTCGACCTCGAGGCGTCGTTCGTGGATCCCCGGGATATCGAGGACCTGACCGAGCGCGTGCTCGTGGCGTGTTTCGCCGAAGCCGGCATCGACATCCCGACGCCATTTCCCCGTATGGGCTACCACGAGGCCATGCGCCGCTTCGGCAGCGATCGCCCCGACCTGCGATTCGGCATGGAGATCCAGGACTGGACCGAGGCGGCCGGATCCACCGACTTCGCCGTCTTCACGGGCGTCGTGGCTGCCGGGGGAGTGGTGCGTGGTCTGGTGGTGCCGGGTGCGGGTGAGGGGGTGTCGCGCAAGGACGGTGACGCGCTGATGGCCGAGGCCCAGGCGCTCGGTGCCAAGGGACTGGTGTGGGCCATCGTCCAGGATGACGGCGCGCTGCGGTCTCCCGTGGCCAAGTTCCTCGACGGGCTCGCGGCCGACTTCGGCGCCTCGCCGGGTGACCTCATCACGCTTGTGGCCGACGACGAGCAGGTGGCGTCGGAGGTGCTCGGCACGCTGCGCGGGCGCTTCGCGGAGCGCTGGGGGCTCATCCCCGAGGGCACGTGGGCCCCGCTGTGGGTCGAGGACTTCCCCCTGGTGGGCTGGAACGCCGATGAGAAGCGGTGGGATTCGCTGCACCACCCGTTCACCGCGCCCCATCCGGACGATGTTGCGACGCTGGCGGACGACCCGGGCAGCGTGCGCAGCCTCGCCTACGACGTGGTGATGAATGGCCTCGAGATCGGCGGCGGGTCGATCCGTATTCACGACCAGCAGGTGCAGTCGGCCGTGTTCGCGTGCATCGGGCTCAGTGCTGAGGAGGCCGATGACCGTTTCGGCTTCCTCCTGAAGGCCCTGCGGCTCGGTGCACCGCCGCACGGTGGCCTGGCCCTCGGCGTCGATCGCCTGGTCATGCTTCTCGCCGGAGAGAAGAGCATTCGTGACGTCATCGCGTTCCCGAAGACGGCCACCGGGGCGGACCCGCTCACGGGGGCCCCGGCGGGCGTGGACGACCATCAGTTGCGCGAGCTCGCGGTGAGGTCCACACTGCCGCCGCCTCCGGCGGAGGACTAGGGGCCGTACTACTCTTCTGTCATTACCCGACCGTGCACGCGACCGGATTTTGTTCCGAGCCGTAATTCGTGATCAGGGTGGTGGAGTCGGGGCCGCATATTGCGAGGTCCTGCCCGTCGCCCGACCTGTGTAACGCAGGTTCGGATCACCCCCGGGGCGGCACGGTGGGGTGATCTCTCCCCCCGCGGTGGCAGGGCCATTGCTAGCGTCGGCGCATGCCGCCGTATCCACCTGAAGTGATGCGCCACCTCGCCGCGCCCGTGGGTGCCGGTGGTCTCGCGGAACCGGACGCCACCGGCGAGGCCGGGGCCGAGGCCTGCGGTGACCTCGCGCGGATGGATGTGCGCATCCGGGATGGCATCGTCACCCACGCGGGTTTCCGGGTGCGTGGCTGCGGGGCAACAACGGCGGCGGCCTCGGCTGCGTGCCAGTCCCTGCGCGGGGCGACCATCGATGACGCCCTGCGGATCAGCGCGTCATCGCTCGATGCCGCGCTCGGCGGTCTCGGGGATGAGCGCCGGCACGGCGCGGAGATCGTCGCCGACGCCGTGGCGGGCGCCTTCGAGCAGTGGTTCGGCACGCGCCTCGGTGAGCCCGGTATCGCCCTGCGGGGCGATCGCGTGGCGGTGGCCATGAGCGGCGGGGTCGACAGCGCGGTGGCGGCCCTGCTGCTCGCCGAGCAGGGCGCCGATGTGGTGGGCGTGACCATGCGTCTGTGGCACGACCCCGGGGCCGCGCGCGCGGAGCGCTCGTGCTGTGCGCCCGAGACCGTTCGCCTCGCACGCGATACCTGCGCAGCCATCGGCATTCCCCACCTCACCATTGATGCGTCAGAGCGGTTCCGGCAGGAGGTGGTGGAGGAGTTCGCACGCGGCTATGCCGAGGGCCGCACCCCGAACCCCTGCATCACATGCAACGGCGAGGTGCGGTTCCGCATCCTGGCCGAGGCGGCTGCGCTGCTCGGCGCGGCGCGCATGGCCACCGGGCACTACGCGCAGGTGGCGCAGGCCCCTGCCGTCATCGCCTGCGCCGTCGATGCCTCAAAAGATCAGTCGTACATGCTCGCGCGCCTCGACCGTGGCACCCTCTCACGGCTCGCACTGCCGCTCGGTGGTCTGACCAAGGACGAGGTGCGGGCCATCGCCGCACACCGTGGCCTGCCGGCCGCGGATGCGGTCGAGAGCCAGGATGTCTGCTTCGTCGGGCAGGGGGGGTACGGGCCATTTCTCGAACGCCACTCAGGCCTCATGCCGCGTGCCGGTGAGATCGTGGATGAGGCCGGACGCGTGCTCGGAACGCACGACGGCTTCTGGCGGTACACCGTGGGTCAGCGGCGCGGAATCGGTGTGTCGGCGGATGAGCCCCTGTATGTGATCGCCACCGACGCCGAGTCCAATCGCGTCGTCGTGGGCCCCCGGGCCTCACTTGGCCGGCAGGTGATCTCGCTCGAGGACGTCGTTGCCCATTCCGCGCCCGACCACGCACTCGACGTGCGAATCCGGCATCATGGGCGACCCCTCCGGGGGCATCTGCTCCTCACGGGCGATGCAACCGGCCAGGTGGTGCTCGAGGATGTCGCCGAGGCAGTCGCCCCGGGGCAGACCGCGGCCCTCTACGACGAGGGCCGTCTCGTCGCCGCAGGAACGATCGCCCACGCGGATGCGGGGCGGAAGCACACGGAGGAATAGATGAGCTGGTCGGACGTCGCGAGCCTCGCGCTCGCCATCTTCCTTGTCCTTGTGGGGGTCGGTCTCTTCTACCTCTTCTTCCGGCTGGGCGGGCTCTTCGGTCAGCTCGATACCTCGGTCGAGGAGATCACCGACGAGACCGTGCCGATCCTCACCCGCGTGCAGGTGACCGTGGACGAGGTGAACGCCCAGCTGGGTCACGTCGACGAGATCATGACCACGGCGGTGAGCGCCACCAAGAGCGCCGAGCAGGCTGCCAGCACGGTGTCGAAGGCCGTCATGGCACCGGCGCGCGCGCTGAGCGGCGTGACGGCATCGGCAACCGAGGCCGTGCGCTCCTTCAAGGCCCGCCGCGCGGCCGGGCATCCCGGCGAGGGCCCGACGCCCGAGGGCCCGAAGCACGAGAGCCCGTACTGATGCGCCTCACCACCCCGGTCATCGTGACCGTGGCTGGAGTGGCGTGGCTCACCCGCCGCGAGCGCAATCCCGCGCGCTGGCCGGGCTATCTGCGCACGCAGGGCGCCGGCATTGCACGTGACCTGCGCGAGGCTGTCGTCGACGGCGGTCGTGCAGGCGTTCGCGCGGAGAAGGCATTTGACGCTGACCACGCGAACGCCCGCAGCGGCGCCCGCACCTGGTAGCCCTCCTGCAGGTGGCCGGGTCGTGCGCGGGGCCGCTGGTACATTGCCCCGCGTGACCACTGCTGAGATCCGTGAGGGTTTCCTCCGCTACTTCGAGCGCGAGCGGCATCTCCGGATCCCCTCCTCATCGCTCGTCCCATTCGAGGACGACCCATCTGTGCTGCTCACCATCGCCGGCATGCAGCCGCTCAAGTCGTACTTCCTTGGGCAGTCCCAGCCGCCCGCACCGCGCATGACCAGCGCGCAGAAGTGCTTCCGCACCCTTGATATCGATCAGGTGGGGCGCACCGCGCGCCACCTCACGTTCTTCGAGATGCTCGGCAACTTCTCGATCGGGGACTACTTCAAGGACGATGCGATCCGCTTCGGGTTCGAGATGTCCACGGAGGTGCTGGGCTTCGACCCCGGGCAGATCTGGATCACGGTGTTCGAGGGCATGGAGGGCGTGCCCGCCGATGACGAGGCGCTCGAGCGCTGGGTGGAGCTCGGCATCCCGCGCGATCGCATCCAGCGCCTCGGCGAGGCCGATAACTTCTGGAAGGCGGGTCCCACCGGACCCTGCGGTCCCAACACCGAGCTCTACCTCGACCGGGGCCCCGCGTACGGCCCCGATGGCGGGCCGGTCACCGGCACCGACCGCTTCCTCGAGTTCTGGAACCTCGTCTTCATGCAGTACGACCGGGCGGCGGACGGGGCGCTCACAACGCTGCCCGCGAGGAACATCGACACCGGCGCGGGTCTCGAGCGCCTTGCCGCGATCCTGCAGGACAAGCAGACGGTGTTCGAGACGGACGGGTTCCAGCCCCTGATCGCATGGGCTGAACAGGCATCCGGACGCGCCTATGCGTCGGACCCCCGGGTGGACCGCGCCATGCGTGTCCTGGCCGATCATGGACGCGCCATGACGTTCCTCGCGGCGGATGGCGTGCGACCGGGCAACGAGGGACGCGATTACATCCTGCGGCGCATCATCCGGCGCGCCGTGAGCGAGGGTGCCTACCTCGGGCTCGAGCCCGCGCGCCTCGTGGGCCTGGTCGACGTGGTGGCGGACGGCTACGGCGATGCCTACCCCGAGCTCGTCGCGGAGCGCGCCGAGGTCATTGAGACCGTGGGAGCGGAGGCCGAGCAGTTCGCGCGCACCCTCGAGCAGGGCACCCGCCTGCTCCACGACGTACTCGACCGGTCGCGATCGGTCGGGGTGGTGTCGGGTGATGATGCCTTCCGCCTGCATGACACCTTTGGCTTCCCGCTCGACCTCACGCTCGATGCCGCTGAGGAGCACGGGCTGCAGGTTGATCGCGACGGTTTCGAGCGGCTCATGGGGGAGCAGCGCGACCGCGCGCGGGCTGCCGGACGCAAGGGCACGGGCGTCGACCGCCCGGCCGCCGAGGCCCTCGCATCGTCCGGTCCCGTCACATCCTTCGTGGGGTACGACCAACTCGAGGTGGTCACCCGCATCACCGCCATGCGTGAGATGGCGGGCGGCGAGGCCCTTGCCAAGATCGAGGTCTCGCCGTTCTACGCCGAGGGCGGTGGGCAGGTCTCCGACCGCGGACAGATCACGGGGAACGCCGGCAGCGCCGAGGTGCTCGACGTCATCCGCCTGGGTGATGACCAGGTACTGCGGCTGCGCGTGGATGGGGAATTGCCGGCGGGGGCGGAGGTCACGGCGTCGGTCGATTCCGCCCTGCGTCATGCAACACAGGCCAACCACACCGCGACCCATGTCCTCAACTGGGCACTGCGCGGTGCGCTGGGCGATGGCGTGCGCCAGGCAGGCTCCTACGTGGGGCCCGACAAGTTGCGGTTCGACTTCACGCACCGCGGCAAGATCCCCGCGGACACGCTCGAGGAGATCGAGCGGCAGGTGAACCGTCGCGTCGCCGAGGATTCACCCGTCAGCGCCGGGGTCATGCCGCGCGCCGAGGCCGATTCGCTCGGGGCCGTCGGGCTGTTCGAGGAGAAGTACGGCGAGGTGGTGCGCGTCGTGCAGGCCGGCGAGTTCTCGAAGGAACTCTGCGGCGGCTGCCATGTGTCACGCACCGGTGAGATCGGGCCACTCGTGATCGTGTCGGAGGGCAGCACGGGAGCCGCGACGCGTCGCATCGAGGCTGTCACCGGCCTGGCGGCCGTCGAGTTCCTGCGTGACCGCACGCGGTCGCTGGCCGCGGATCTCGCCGCCCGCGACGAGCGCATCCATGCACTTGAGGCCGACCTCCGGCGCGCACGCTCGGGGCGGGTGGACATCGCCGCCCTCGCGTCCGGCGCAGAGGTGGTGGGCGACCTCCGATTGCTGTCTGCGGAGGTCGAGGCCGCCGACATGGATGAACTGCTCCAGATCACCGATCGGGTGAAGCAGGCGGTGGGTGCGGGGGCGGCGATCGTGCTCGGCGCCGTGGCCGACGGGAAGGCCCTGCTCGTGGCGAACTTCGATGACATTGCGGTTGGGGCGGGCATGTCCGCCTCCGGCCTGATGCGTGAGGTGGCCCCCCTCGTCGGCGGCGGTGGCGGCGGCAAGGACGGCATGGCCCGCGCCGGCGGCAAGGACCCCTCCCGCATGGCCGAGGCCATCGGGCATGCACGGGACGTGCTGAGGTCATCGGCGGGATGAAGGCCCTCGCACTCGACCTCGGGCGCGCGCGCACCGGGGTCGCGGTGAGCGACCCATCGGGCACGCTCGTGCGGCCACTCCCGGTGATCCATGAGATCGACCGGCCGGACGGCGCGGCGTCACTCGACGCCCTGCTCGCCGCCGAGGCCCCCGGGGTGATCGTGATCGGCGATCCCCGCCTCATGTCGGGTGAGCGCGGCGAGCAGGCACACCACGCATCGTCGTTCGCCGGCAGGCTCCGGTCCCGCGTCGATGCACGCGTCGTCCTCATGGATGAGCGCATGTCCACCACCGAGGCGCAGCGGCGGCAGCGCGAGGGCGGCTCCACGGCCGAGCTCGACAGCCTTGCCGCATGCGTCATCCTCGAGGCATGGCTGCGTACGCAGCAGGAGGCCGCATGAGCACCCCATCCCCCCGCCGGAGAAAGCGCCCGGAGCGCGCCACGAGTGCCGGTCGCACCGTGCTGCTCATCCTCATTCCGGTTCTGGCGCTCGTGGTCATCGGGGTGGGCCTGGGCATCTACTACGGCGGGGGCCTCGGCCCCGATGAGCCGGCGCCCACGACGACGACGGGTACGACGGTCGATGTGCTTTTCGTCGAGGGCCTGCGCCGCAGTGAGATGGCCGAGGTGCTGCAGGAGAAGACCGGTATCGCCGCGTCCGAGTACATGGCAGCAACCGACCCGTCGAAGAAGGGACAGCTGCTCGCCGGCACCGGCAAGCCGACCTCGCTCGAGGGCTTTCTCTTCCCGGCGACGTATCCGGTGGACCCCGCGGCGCCGGTGACCGATCTTGTCGATTACCAGGTGCGCACGTTCGAGGAGCGCACGGCCGGCATCGACTACTCCGCAGCCCGCAAGAAGAACCTCACGAAGTACGACGTGCTCATCATCGCCTCGCTCGTCGAGCGCGAGGCCAGCGACGGGCGCGAGCGGCGGCTGGTGGCCGGGGTCATCGAGAACCGGCTCAGAGAGGGAATGCGCCTCGATATCGACGCGACCGTCCAGTACGCGGTGGGCTCATGGAAGGAGGAGATCAGCGCGGCTGACCTGCGGGTTGACTCCCCGTACAACACCCGCAAGTTCCCCGGCCTCCCCCCGGGGCCCATCTGCAACCCCAGCGAGGAATCCATCCGCGCCGCCGCAAACCCGCTCCCGTCGAAGTACCTGTACTACGTCGCGAAGAATGATGGGACCGACCTGCACTACTTCGCGGAGAACGCCGCGCAGCACGCCCAGTTCATCGCGCGGGCCCAGTCCAACGGCGGGGGATGATGGACGCGGCCTGGCCCACGTCACGGACCCGGTTCTCCGGCGTCATCGGGTGGCCGATCGATCACTCGCTGTCCCCGTCCATGCACAACGCGGCCTTCCGCGCGCTCGGAATGGATTGGGCGTATCTGGCTTTTCCCATCCATCCGGATCACCTCCCGCACGCGGTCACGGGACTCTTCGAGGCCGGGTGCGCGGGACTCAACGTCACGATCCCGCACAAGAATGCCGTCGCCGCGTGCTGCGCAGAGCTCTCGCCCGCCGCTGAGGCGATCGGGGCCGTCAACACCCTGGTGCCCCTGCCCGGGGGCGGGATCCGGGGTGACAACACCGACGCCGACGGCTTCCTGCGCGCGCTCGATGAGGCCGCGCCCGTGGCGGTGGACGGCCACGACGTCCTGCTCATCGGCGCGGGTGGCGCGGGCCGGGCGGTGGCACATGCCCTGCGCGGGCGCGGCGCCCGCCTGCGGGTCGCAAATCGCACGGAGGCAAAGGCGGCGCAGCTCGGCGAACCCGTGCCCTTCACCCGCGAGGCGATGGAGGAGGCCGCATCGACTGCGGCACTGGTGGTGAACGCCACGAGCCTTGGCATGGGCAGTGATGACGTGCCGCCCGAACTGCCGATTGACGCCCTCGACCATGGCGCAGTGGCCTTCGACCTCGTCTACCGCACGGAGCCGACCCCCTGGCTGCAGGCCGCCGCCGCCCGTGGCGCACGCACGGTGGACGGCACCGGCATGTTGCTCCACCAGGGCGCAGCCGCCTTCACGCAGTGGACCGGGGTGGAACCGCCGCTCGACGCGATGCGCGAGGGCCTCGCGAGCCGCTGACGCCCCGGCGCGACGTCCGGCGTCCGACCTAGCCTCACGGGTCCGATGCGTTTTCTCCACACCGCTGATTGGCACCTCGGCATGACCCGGCGCTTTCTCCCGCCGGACGCCCAGGCGCGCTATGCCGATGCCCGCATCCAGGCCGTGCGCGACATGGCGGCCATCGCAGAGTCGGAGGGCTGCTCCTTCGTCCTCGCATGTGGAGACATCTTCGACTCCAACCACGTCGATCGCCAGGTCGTCGTGCGTGCCCTCGATGCCATGAGCACGTTCACCGTGCCGCTCCTGATCCTCCCGGGAAACCACGATCCCCTCGATGCCGGTTCGGTATACCGCTCCCGCACGGTGCAGGAGCGGCTGCCCCCGGGAGTCAGGATCATCGCCGACTCGGATCCCGTCGCAGTGGCGCCGGGGATTGAGGTGATCGGGGCGCCATGGCATACGCGGCGGCCCGGCTACGACGTGGCAGCCCGCGCCCTTGAAGATGCCCCTCCGGGTGGTGGGGCGCTGCGCGTGATGGCCGCGCATGGGGCGGTGGACGCGCTGTCCCCGGATATGGACGACCCCGACCTCATCCATGTCGCCGCATTGCGCACGGCGCTCGATTCGGGGGCGATCGCCTACGTGGCGCTTGGTGATCGGCACTCCGCGGGCACTGTCGACGACGATGCCCGCATCCGGTACCCGGGCACACCCGTGTCCACCGACCACGGAGAGGTGGACCCCGGAAAAGCGCTGGTGGTCGACCTCGACGGCTCCGGGGCCGTCACCGTCAGCGAGCACTCCATCGGGTCCTGGGTATTCCGCCGCCTCGAGGCCCGGCTGGAGGGGCGCGGCGACATCGATGCACTCGAGGCCCGGCTCGACGGCATCGCGGACAAGCAGCGCACCGTGGTGCGGCTGGCATTGGTCGGGTCGCTCAGCATGGCCGATGACGCCCATCTGAGGGCGGTCCTGTCGGACAACGGGGACCTCTTCGCGAGCCTGACCCTCTCGGAGGGACGCAGCGACCTCGCGGTCGCGGCCGAGGATGCCGATCTCGATTCGCTCGGGCTCTCCGGGTATGCGAGGGAGGGGGCGGCCGAGCTCGTCGAGCGTGCCGCGGGCGGCGACCCCGGGGCCGGGGTGGCGCAGGACGCCCTTCGGCTGC
The DNA here is from genome assembly GCA_044342355.1 of Miltoncostaeaceae bacterium. Classification (GTDB taxonomy): domain Bacteria; phylum Actinomycetota; class Thermoleophilia; order Miltoncostaeales; family Miltoncostaeaceae; genus SYFI01. The sequence goes on from JBIIQA010000009.1 coordinate 14,303, forward strand.
TCTATCGGTTGACGAGGTCCACGTGAGGATCCACCGGGTCGTGCTGAATGACTTCCGGGGCGTGGGGTCGGCCGATATCCGCTTCGCCGTCGACGGCGTGACCATCGTCCAGGGGCCGAACGAAGTGGGGAAGACGAGCATCGCCGATGCCATCGACATGCTCATCAATGACCCCGATTCATCGGGGAAGTCGCGGATAAAGGGTGCGCAGCCGGTCGGGCGCGACGTGGGGCCGCGCGTGCAGATGGAGTTCGAGACCGGTCCGTACCGCCTGACATACGCCAAGCAGTGGATCCGGGGCGCATCCACGGAACTGACCATCGATGCGCCGGTGCACGAGCAGCTCACGGGCCGGGCGGCGCACGATCGTGTGGAAGCCATTCTGGCCGAGACAGTTGATGTCGCATTGTTCGCCGCACTGCGGCAGCAGCAGGGCGTGTCACTCGATCAGGCCGACCTCGGTGCGAGCGACTCGCTCGGACGGGCACTTGACAGGGCCTCGGGCGGCGACCTCGCGGGTGACGACCCGGGCGGTGCGCTGATTGATGCGATCGACAGGGAGCGCCTTGAGTGGAGCACCCCGACCGGAGCGGCAAACAGGGCCCGGACCGACCTGCGCGACGCGGCAGCAGCCGCACGTGAGGAGGCCGAGGGGCAGCGCGCCGCACTCGACGCCCTTGATGCGCGCGCCGACGATCACCGCCGTCTCATGCGGGAGATCGAGGCGAACGCGGCGGCGGAGCCGGATATGCGCGCCCGGCTGGACGCCCGGGAGTCGGAGCTGGCCACGGTCGGGGCGCGGGAAGCGCTCGTACGTGAACTCGATCAGGCCGCAGGTCTCGCGGAGGCGGCGGCTGCCGCCGCGAGGCAGGCACGCGCCACGCGGGCGGCGCTCATCACGGCGGTGACGGCAGGGGAGGAACGCCTCGATGCCATCGCGCACGAGGCGCAGCGCGACGGGGTTCGCATGGGCGAGGCACTCACGCGCCGGGATGAGGCCGCCGCACTGCTCACCGAGGCCGTTGAGGTGGCGCGCACCGGGGAGGCCTCCTTCATCACGGCGTCGAGGGACGCTCAGCATCTGCGCGACGTGCTTGACCTCGAGTTGATGGGGGAGCGCCGCGACCGGGTGCGCGCGGCGGAGGTGGAGATTGCGGAGGCTGATGCAGTTGCCGGTGGGCCCGGGCCCGATGCGCGCCTCATGGACCTCATCGAGCGCGCGAATCTGGACGAGGCGGTTGCGCGCGGCCGCGTTGAGGGAGCGGGAGCCCGGCTCAGGGTTGATGCCGACTCGACGCAGGAGGTCCTGGCGAACGGGGCCGTGCACCGCTTGGGGCCGGGGGACCACGTGGTGATCGACATCAACGCCGGGGACGCCCTCGAGGTGACCGGGGTGGTGCGCATCACGCCGGAGGGGACGGGGGACGCCGACCGCGATGCCCTGCGCTCCGCCGCCCGCAACCTCGCCGGGCTCCTCGTGCAGGCGGGCGTCCCGGCCGGCGCGGGCGTGGATGGCGCCCGTTCCATGTTCCGTGCCCGCGAGGATGCCGGGCGGCGCGCGGCCGCGGCGCGGGAGGCACGCACGCAGGCCCTTCGCGACCTCACCGTTGAGGAGATGGACGACAAGCTGGTGCGCGGACGGGACCGCGTGGCGCGCTACGGGGCCGGGCGACCGGCCGGAGTGGCCGTGCCGGGCAGCATCGACGATGCCAACGCGGCACGGGCACGTGCGGAGGACGCCCGCGACGCGGCGAGACGTGCGGAGGACGCCGCCCGCCAGTCGCATGCCGCCGCCGATGCGGCGGTGCGCAACCTTCAGGCGGAGGCCTCGGAGCGCACCGGGCGCCTCGGGGCCGAGACCGCGCGACTCGACGCCGATCGGGGCGCCCTCGAGGCCGCGCGCGCGGCGACGCCGGATGATGCGCTCGCCGCGGAGGAGGATCGGGCGACGGCGCAGGCACATGGCGCCCGTGAGCGCCATCACGGCGAGGCGGCGGCGCTTGCCGCGGACGACCCGGAGATGGTCCGCGCGCAGGTCACGAACCAGCGGGGCGCTCTCGACCGGCTCGTGCGCGAGCGGAACGAGATGGCGCTCCTCGCCGAGCGCATGGCGGGTGAGATCAGCCAGCAGGGCGACGAGGGGTTGGCCGACCGGGCGGCGCTCGCCGACGAGCGTGCCGCCGCAGCAGAGGATGACCTCGCGCGCGCGGAGGCGCGCGCATCTGCGGCCGACCTCCTGCACGAGGTCATGACCCGGCACCGCGACCTCGCGCGGCGCTCGTATGTCGCGCCCTTCCGCGATGAGGTGGAGCGACTGGCCCGGCTGGTCTTCGGCGGGGGGACGAGCGTCGCCATCGACCACGCGAGCCTCCGGGTGGTGAGCCGCACACGGGGTGGCGTCACCGTGCCGTACGAGGCGTTGTCGGGTGGTGCGCGGGAGCAGTTGGCGATCATCGGGCGCCTTGCCGCCGCCACGCTCGCAGCCCCCTCGGGAGGTGCGCCCGTCATCATCGATGACGCCCTCGGCTACTCCGATGCCGGGCGCCTGCAGGGCGTTGCCACGGCCCTCGCCGCCGCGGGTACGTCATGCCAGGTCATCGTGCTCACGTGCGTCCCCGACCGCTACTCCGGTATCGGTCAGGCGACGGTCGTGCGCATGGATTCCACACCCGCCCCGGGGGGAGCGCCGCCGGCGGGTCTGCAGGGGTGAGCACGGGTCCCCGGTACCGCGGCCTCGGCGACATCATCGTCACGGCCCGCCCCTTCGATGAGTACCTCGCGATGTTCGGACTGGCCCCGGCCGATCTCCGGGGCGCGGCGGTTCTCGACTGCCCGGCCGGTGCCTCGGGGTTCGCCGCGGGTGCGCGCGGGCTGGGCGCCGACGTGACGGCGGCTGACCCGCAGTACGCAGGCGGGCACGACGGCCTTCTCCGACGGGCCCGTCGTGACACACGGTTCGGGAATGACTACGTGCGACGTACCCCATGTACGTATGAGTGGGGGTTCTTCGCGGATCCGGATGATCACCTGGCCCGTCGCATGGCGGCGACCGACGCCTTCGATGCGGATCGCCGCGCCCACCCGGATCGCTACGTGGATGCGTCGTTGCCCCACCTGCCGTTCGCGGACAGGGCCTTCGACCTTGTCCTGTCGTCGCACCTCCTCTTCGTGTACCCGGATCACTTCGCCTACGCGCAGCACCTCGGGTTCGCGCGGGAGCTCGCGCGGGTAGGTGACGAGGTGCGCATCTTCCCGCTCGTGGACACCACGGCCACGGCGTGGCCCCATCTCAGCCGCCTGATCTCCGATCTCGCGGGCTCCGGGGTGCGGGCCGAGGTGCAGCCCGTGGGATACGAGTTCATACGCGGCGGCGTCGACATGCTGGTTCTCCGCCACGCAGCGCCCGCACCGGTCTAGCATCGCCGCCATGGCCGATTCCCAGACATCCGAGCGCATCGGCGTCATCGTCGTAGACCATGGCAGCCGCCGCGCCGAGAGCAATGAGATGCTCGAGCAGCTCACGCGATCGTCGATCGCCGACCGCCTCGAGTACGACATCGTCGAGCCCGCCCATATGGAACTGGCGGAACCCTCCATCTCCACCGCGTTCGACCGGTGCGTCGAGCGTGGGGCAACGATGGTGGTCATCCAGCCGTACTTCCTCTTGCCGGGGAAGCACTGGAACCAGGACATTCCCGAGCTCGCCGCCGAGGCGGCGGGACGGCACCCCGGGGTCACGTATCTCGTGGCCGCACCGTTCGGTGTGCACCCGCTCATGGCCGACGTCGTGAGCGCGCGCGTGGAGTACTGCCTTGCACATATCCGCGGCGAGGTCCCGGAGTGCGAGGCATGTGCCGGTACGGGCACCTGCCGCATGCGCACGGGCGCAGCGCGGGATGCCGTGGAGGCCGCCTCCTCCTGATGTGACAACGCGGTGGGGGCGGGGAGTGCCCGCCCCCACCGCCGCGTCACATCGGTGTTACTTGCGCTTCTTCGCGGCGGGCTTCGCGGCGGCCTTCGCAGCGGGCTTCCGGGCGGCCGGGGTGGCCTTGGCCACCGTCTTCTTCGCCGAGGTCGTGGCCTTCTTCACGGTGGCACGGGCCGTGGTCGTGGCCTTCTTCTCGACCTTCTTGGCCGTGGCGGCGACCTTCTTCACGTCCTTCTTCACGGCAGCCGTGGCCTTCTTCACCGGCTTGTACTTGCCGTTTGCGGCCTCCTTGAGGGAGGTGCCGGGAGTGAAGCGCACCACCTTGCGGGCCGGGATCTTCACCTTCTGCGTGGGATTGCGCGGGTTGACGCCCGTGCGCGCCGCGCGACGCGACACGGTGAAGGTGCCAAAGCCCAGGAACGCGATGCGCTCACCCTTGCTGACGCCCTCCTTGAGGAGCTCCAGGAACTCGTCCGTCACGTGGACGGCCTGAGTCACGGTCATGTCCGTGCGTTCGGCGAGAGCCTTCGCGAACTCGGTCTTGTTCATGCGCTGCCCCTTGATGTGGTGTCGGGAAATCCGTGGCGCCACGGGTGGCGCGCCGCGGCGACATTACCAGTGGTCCCCGCGCCCATAGGGGGAGGGGAACCGCATGGTTGCGCCGAAACGGGGGAGACAGATGTGGAATCGGACGGGGAGGGAGCCCATGCCGGAACGCGGGGACGTGACCTCAGCGCAGATGAGCCTGACCCATCCGGACCTCATCCCGGGGGATCAGGTCCGTTTCCCGCACCGTCGCGGGTGGCGTTTCGGAGTGCTCGTCGGGTTCGACGGCATGCATGCCGTCATCACCACGGGCGATGGTGCACGGCGCCTGCGCGTGCCGGTCGCGACGGTCAGCCCGTGGCCGCCGCCCGGTCGAGCACCAGCACCTGCTCCGGGGATCTGACCCTTCCCGCCGGGATCGTGGCGTCACCGGCCTCGAGGAGCTGCACCATCCGGTGCTTGTCCGCGCCCGTCACGAGCCACAGGACGTGCCGTGCGGCGTCGAGGGCGGGGTAGGTGAGCGTGACCCGCGTGGTGCCGCGGTAGCGCACGGCAGTGGCCGCGACGGGCGAGTCGGAGACGTCGAGGACGGGGTCACCGGCTACCAGCGAGGCGGTGTGCCCATCATCGCCAAGCCCCAGCTGGACCACGTCGATCGGCCCGGCGAGCCCCGCGAGCAGCACCTGGTAGTCGGAGACCGCCATGTCGCCTCCCTCGCCCACGCGCATGGGGTGCACGCGGGCATGCTCCGCCGGCGAGCCGATGATGAGCGGGCCGATGCGGGACATGTTGCGGATGTCGTCACCGTCCGGCGCGATGCGCTCATCCACCTGGAGGATGTCCACGGCATGCCACGGGAGGTCCCGCCGGAAGAGGTCGGCCATCATCACCCATGGCGATCGGCCCCCCGAGAGGGCAAGGGAGGCGCGACCGCGTGCCTCGATGGCATCCCCGATCCATCCGGCGATTCGCCCCGCGGCCCAACGGGCAGCCGACTCCGGGTCCTCGAGGATGAAGCGTTCGGGCATCCGGGTGAGGCTACCCTGTCGCATGGCGGGGCCAGTACGGTGCCGCGGGGACCCCGGGGGGGCGCATGAGGATCGCAATGGTGGGTCTCGGCCGGATGGGCGCCGGCATGTCGGAGCGCCTCATCCGCGCGGGGCATGAGGTGGTGGGGTACGACCGCTCGGCCGAGGCGGTGGCGAGCGCCGCCGAGCGCGGCGCAGTGGCGGTCGGCTCCGCAGAAGCCCTCGTGGCCTCACTCGAGGCACCCAGGGTGGTGTGGTTCATGCTGCCCGCGGCGGTCACCGGGGCGGCCATTGACGAGGTCGCCGCCCTCCTGTCACCCGGTGACATCGTCGTGGACGGGGGCAACGGCCACTACCACGAGGACATCGCGCGGGCGCGCGCGCTCGCCGTGCACGACGTCGCCCACATCGATGCCGGTGTGAGTGGCGGCGTCTGGGGCCTCGAGCGCGGCTACTGCCTGATGGTCGGTGGCGACGACTCCGCGGTGGCGACCCTGAGCCCGATCTTCGAGGCGCTCGCACCCGGTGTCGACTCCGCCCCGCGCACCCCCGGACGCGAGGGTGACACCACGACGTTCGAGCGCGGGTGGCTGCACTGCGGTCCGCCCGGTGCCGGTCATTTCGTGAAGATGGTCCACAACGGCATCGAATATGGCCTCATGGCGGCTTATGCGGAGGGGCTGGGAGTGCTGCGGCACGCCAATGCGGGGTCGGAGGAGCGGGCGGCGGATGCCGAGACCGCGCCGCTGGCCGATCCGGCGCTCTATCGCTATGACATCGATGTCGCGGCGGTCACCGAGCTGTGGCGGCGGGGGAGCGTGGTGGAGTCGTGGCTCCTCGATCTCACGGCGCAGGAACTGGTCGCCGATCCGTCACTCGCCGGATTCTCGGGTCGCGTATCCGATTCCGGCGAGGGCAGGTGGACCCTGCAGGCTGCCGTGGACGAGGGCGTGCCGACCCCCGTGCTGGCCGCCGCGCTCTTCAGTCGCTTCGCGAGCCAGGGCAGTGATGAGTTCTCGAACAAGGTGCTCTCGGCCATGCGGAAGGGCTTCGGCGGCCACGCCGAGGGACCGGCATGAGCGAACGTGCCGACTGCCTCGTCCTCTTCGGAGCCACGGGGGATCTCGCCTACAAGAAGCTGTTCCCGGCACTGCACGCACTGGAGGCCCGCGGGCAGCTCGGCATCCCGGTGGTCGGTATCGCGCGGGAGGGCTGGACGATCGATCGGCTGTGCACGCGCATCCGTGACTCCCTGCGCGACGCCGGCGTGCCCGACGATGACGAAGCCACCGGGAGGCTGATCGCCTCCATGCGGTATGTGCACGGCGAGTACACCGACCCCGCGACCTTCTCGGATCTCGCGGCGGTGCTCTCGGATGTCTCGCTCCCCGTCTTCTACCTGGCCATCCCGCCGGGCCTCTTCGGCGATGTGGTCGACGCGCTCGCGGGGCACGGCCTGACCACGCGCGCACGTGTGGTCGTCGAGAAGCCGCTTGGGCGCGACCTGGCGTCCGCCGAGGCGCTGAATGCCACCCTCGCGTCGGAGCTGCACGAGGATCAGATTTTCCGCATTGACCACTTCCTCGGGTATGAACAGGTGCAGAACCTCCTCGTCGCACGGTTCGGCAACACCATGCTCGAGCCGCTTTGGAACCGCCGGTACGTGAGCCACGTGCACATCGAGATGAGCGAGTCATTCGGCGTGGAGGGCCGAGGTGCGTTCTACGAGACCGTGGGCTGCCTGCGTGACGTCGTGCAGAACCACCTGCTTCAACTCGTGAGCATGCTTGCGATGGAGGCACCGGTCACCATGGATGCCGATGCCATCGCCGATGAGAAGCTCAAGGTGCTGCGCTCGATCACCCCGCTCACACGCGATTCCATCGTCCGGGGCCAGTACGACGGCTACCGCGAGGAACCGGGCGTCGAGCCGGACAGCGACGTGGATACCTACTGCGCGCTGCGCTTCGGCATCGACTCCTGGCGGTGGGCCGGGGTTCCGTTCACCATCCGCGCGGGCAAGGGCATGGGGCGCACGCTCACCGAGGCCGTCGTGCAGTACGTCGCCCCGCCGCGGCAATTGTTCCCCGACGCCGACGGGACGTTCGAGCCCAACCGGATGCGCTTCCGCATGAAGCCCGATGACCTCATCGAGCTCAGCATGCAGGTGAAGCAGCCCGGCGACCGCGTGGTGATGGAGACCGTTGATCTCTCCGTGCATTACGCGACCCGCCTCGGTCTGCCGGGTCCGGCCGCCTACGAGCGGCTGCTGGGCGATGCCATCGCGGGCGAGCGGCGGCTCTTCGCGCGCAGCGATCTCGTGGAGGAGCAGTGGCGGGTGATCGCCCCGCTGCTCGAGGATCCCCCACCCGTCGAGCCGTACTGGCGCGGCAGCATGGGGCCTGCGGGGGCCGACCGCCTGCTGCCGCCGGACCTTGACGGCATGCTGAGCGAGTCGCACGTACCGGCGCTGGGGTGATGCGCGCCGTCGGGGTGGACGTCGGGGGCAGCGGGATCAAGGCGGCCCTGGTCGATACGGCGGAGGGCGTGTTCATCGGTGAGCGGGTGCGCGTTGACACGCCGCAGCCGGCCACCCCTGATGCGGTCGTGGATGTGGTGCGGGGGCTCGTCGACGCGATGCAGCACGACGGACCGGTTGGCATTGGGGTGCCGGCACCTGTCGTGGCGGGAACCACCACCCTCGCGGCCAACATCGACCCCGCATGGGTGGGCGCGCCCGCCCGCGGGATGTTCGCCGATGCCCTCGGTCGCCCGGTCGCCCTCCTCAATGACGCCGACGCCGCGGGGGTCGCCGAGGCCGCATTCGGCGCGGCGCGCGACGTGCCCGGGGTGGTGCTCATGCTGACCCTCGGCACCGGGATCGGGTCCGCCCTCATCCACGATGGCGTGGTGGTGCCCAATACGGAACTGGGCCATGTCCAGGTACGGGGCCGTGATGCCGAAGACCGCGCCGCAACGGCTGTGCGCGACGCGATGGGGCTGTCGTGGGCCGCCTGGGCGGAGAACCTCACGGAGGTGCTCCGCGTGTACGACGAGCTCTTCTGGCCGGATCTCATCATCCTCGGGGGTGGGGTGTCACGAAAAGCCGGGAAGTTCATGCACCTGCTCGACGTCCGGGCCCCGGTACGCGCCGCGGCTCTCGAGAACCGCGCCGGCATCATCGGCGCCGCCACCCTGGCTGCCCGCAGGGCGTGATCGTCACCCGCGTCGACGGTGGCTTGCGCGTGGTCAGACAGGTGGACCACCAGGAGCAGTGCGGCCTCATCGCCGCGGAGTGGGGAAGTGTCGAGTTCACACGCCCACAGCCGTGGGACGCGGTGGTCACCGCCTGCGCGTGGCATGACGAGGGCTGGCGCGCATGGGAGGAGGCACCGGGCATCCTCGCCAATGGATGTCCGCGCGGATTCGCCGAGATGGATGCGCGCGAGCACGTCGCGATCCACCGGGCGAGCGCGGCGGCGGCGGTGCCCCGGGGTGAACGGGTGGCGGCTCTGGTCGCCATGCACGGGATGGGCCTCGTGATGGGTCGCCTCGGTCTTGACGGCCCAATTCCATCGCTGGCTGAGCGCCCGGATCCCGTGCGTGCCCTGGTGGTGGATGCTGCGGGGTCGGCTCGCTCACGGCGTGCGGGCCTTGGCGAGGGGGTGGATGTGGCGCAGTGGGCATGGGCGGCATACCGCATCCTTCAGGCGATTGACCTCCTCAGCCTGTACCTCACGTGGCGGGGGTGTGCAGCGCGCGAGAAATGGACGCTTCCGCGTGTTCCGCGCGTTCCGGGTGACGAGGCAGGGATCATGATCGACGTGACACCGGTGGATGAGGTGACATGCGCCCTTGACCCATGGCCATTCTCGCGGGACCGGGTTGATGCGCCGGTAGCGTCACGCATTATCGATGACCTGGCGTACCCCGATGACCATGCCCTGCTGCGTGCCCTCCGTGCGGCCCCGGTGCGCATCGCGCCCATGGCGGTAATCCCCGCGTGATCGCCCGCCGCCTCCGGCTCGGCGCCCTTGTGGCCTTCGGCCTCGCGGCACTTGCCTACTGGGCCGGCACCCGGACCGTGGTCGGTCAGGAGTTCGGCGATACCGGGTTCGAGGCGCGCTTTCCTGCGGGGGACGAGGTCCTCGATCTGGCCCACACGTCGCCCGCCCTGCTGGCGCACGGAATCCTGCTCCTCGCCGGCGTCGCCCTGGTCGTGGTCGCGCTCATGCGAGAGCGCCCGCGCCTTGCGATCGGCGTGGCAGTGCTGGTTTTCGGAACGGCGTTTCTCGCGGAACTACTGAAGGAGGTCCTCCCCCGGCCCGCCCTCGGCATCGACCCCACGGGCCTCGCATTCAACACCGGACCGGGTGGGCATGCGTCCATCGCGATGGCCCTCGCCCTCGGGCTCATCATGGTTGTCCCGATCCGCCTCCGGCCCATCGCTGCCGCGGCGGGTGCAGCAGCGAGCGCCATCATTGCCACGAGCACCCTCGCAGCAGGCTGGGTCCGCCCCGGCGATGTCATGTCGGGGGAACTCGTGGCCCTCGGCATCGCGCTGCTCATGTGCACGGTCATCGTGCAGGTCCAGGGGGATGGGCTGCTGCCGGCGCCCCGTGGCACGGGAAACATCGGCCCCCCGTGGGTCATCTCCCTCGGCCTGATGCTGGGAGCCTTCGTGGTGATCGACCTGTTCCTGCTCCCCGACGCGGCCACCGTGGGCACGGGGCACTCCGAGTACGTGGTTGCGTCCGCCCTGGTCGCCGCCCTCGCCGTGGCCTGCGTGGCGTCATTCACCGCGCTGCTGCGCGACGTGGATATCGATGTGCCGCTTGCGGGCCGCCCGCCCGCCCCGGCGGTGCCTGCCCGCCCGGAAGGTTCCTGACCTCCGGTCGGGCGGCCCCGCCCCGGGGCCTAGTGCTCGTACTTGAAGCTGATCAGCAGGCGCACGCGGAAGCGATCGATCGTGCCGTCCTTGATGGTGACGTCCTGCTTGACGACCTCGGCGACCCGGAGGTCACGCAAGCTGGTCGAGGCGGTCTCCACAGCCAGCCTCGCAGCGGCCTCCCACGACTCGGCGCTGGTGCCGACGATCTCGATGACCTTGTAGACGCTGTCAGTGGACACGGGGTGCCTCCCTGTTGCATGTCCGCGTTTGGCCGCGGCTCACCATGATTGTGGCGGCCCGACCTCGTCCCCCGCAACCTCGCGGGGGATCGTGATGGCGCCCTCGTCTGCGAGGCGCGTGATGTTCACGCGTGCGCGGTCAATCAGGTCGGGTCCCGCGGCGAGGATGATGCACCCGGCGCCGGACGTGCCCACGCGGGCCCACGCGTGCCCACTTCCGTGAAGGCACCGCCTGGCCAGCACGGCGCACGCGACCGCATCGATGACAGCAGCCTCGTCGAGATCGGCGAGGTCCCCGTCCCGATCCGGCGACGGCCACCCGTGGCAGTCGATCGCCTGCGCGAGAATGGCCCGGGCAGGGGCAAGGCCCTCGTTTCGCGCGCGTCCGCCCCGCGGACGGAATGCGGGGGGCCGTACGCCCAGCCACTCGCCGCGATACGCGGCCAGGCCCAGCGGCTCATCCCCGGGGGGGTGGTCCTGCTCCCACATCAGTTGGCGCAGCACCTGATCGGGCAGGGCCTCCGCCGGGGCGCTCCCGGCAGCGCGCAGAAGGGCCGCCAGCGCGACTCCCCGCGCGCCGCCATGCACCTTCCGCATACGTTCCGGCGTTACCGGGAATGCCGGGATGTCGAGCCATGCGAGCACCTTCTCGGTGTCACGCCTCCCGCGGACCTCGGGCACGGCAAGCGGGGCATCGACCAGGACGAGGGCAGGGGACGCGCCCACTGCCTGCACGATCTCGGGATCGGTGCGGCACATCCTCACGCCGAGCAGCACCCCATCGGGGGCGATTTCGGCGACGGCCGAACGTCCGGGCGCACCCTCGCGCCGCACATCCTGAACGAGGTGGATCCCGACGGCACGCACTTCGTGAGATTAGCGGTGCAGTGCCTGCGGGCGCGGGATGAGGCCGTGCTCCGCTAGCCTTTGCCGCTGGAAACAGCCGCGACGGTCGCGGCGCTCCCCGATCCGGTTGGAGACATGAGCTCGATCCTGCTTCTCGTCATCTCGCTCATCGCACCGTGGGTGGTCCAGCTGGCCCCTCCTCGGCAGCGTCTCGTCGCCGTGGTTGCCGTGGTTGCCGTTCTCCTGCTGTTCGGTGTCTTCAGCGCCAATCCGCTCCGCATGTGGCAGCTCTGGATCGGTCTGATCATCGGAATCCTCAGCGTCGTCCTGTTCGTGAACATGGGCTCACGTCCGGGCGGGAGGCGCAGGTGGGAGGATGAGGAAGAGGCCGACCCCACCGGCGAGCTCTAGGGAAGGAATGCATGTGGGGCCCCCAGGGGGCCCCACATGCGAACCGCCTAGGCGTTCGGCTCGAGGTCCTGAGCGATGAGCTTCTCGGCCCGCTTCTGATCCGACATCAGGAGGAGGCCCTTCTTCAGCTGGCCAACACCCGGCGCCTTCTGGCCGCTGGCGATGAGCGCCAGCCCGTGTGACACGGGGCCGTCCTCGTAGATGGGATCGAGGCGGGTGGCCTCGGTGGCTGCCGCGATGGCGCCGTCGTACTGCTTCGTGGTGATGAGGGCGTAGGCGAGGAACGCCTGGGCGATGGCGCTGCCCGGGTCGCTGGTGGCAGCCGCCTGGAAGGCCGGGACGGCCTCCGTGGTGCGGTCGAGGCGCGAGAGCACCAGACCCTTGCCCAGGAGGGCGGGAGCGAGGTTGGGGTCGGCGACCGTCGCCCTGTTGTACGCCCCCAGGGATCCCTTGAGGTTGTTCTTCGCGAGCAGGATCTCACCACGCAGCATCTGGCCAACGGCGGTCTTCTGCAGGGCCGGCGGCCATGCGTTGAGCTGCCTGAGGGCCTCGTCCGGCTTGCCGACGTCGATGCGGTCCCGCGCGCTCGCCAGCAGGTACCCCAGCGTCGTGGGGTTGCGCTTCACGAGCACCGTGAAGGTCTTCGAGTAATCGGGCGCGGGGTTCCAGTCGGGTGGGACCTGAATCGTGCCGGTACGCACCTCGGTTCCGCGGCGGAACTCGACCGGGAAGGGCTGATCGGCCGGGATGCCCTTGAGGGCGGCGGTCCACTGGCCGGGCGTGGTCACGTCGAGGTTGTTGAGCTTGGTGATCACGTCACCGCGGCGGAGGCCGGCATTCACGAGCGCACCCTTGGCCCCGAGCGCCGTGACCAGCTGTCCGCCCTCGGTGGTCTTCATCTGTCGCGCGATGGCCGGGAGGTTGGGCACGGTGTACCCATCGAGCCGGCCGCGCGGCGGCGTGAGCTTGAGGGTGAACCGCGCCTTGAGGGCCTTCGAGCTGCGGCCCTGGGAGTCACGCCCGGTGATCGCCA
>JBIIQA010000061.1:0-8190 GCA_044342355.1 Miltoncostaeaceae bacterium
ACGCGGCTGCCGAGACCCAGCAGCGCGTCGAGGACCTGCTCATGCGCGAGAACGGTCCGCGCCAGGCGGAGATCCGCGACGAGCTCGCTGCCGTCATGCAGGAGAAGGTCGGCGTGTACCGCTCGGGGCCCGTGCTCGAGGAGGCCAAGCGCACGGTCACCTCGCTGAAGGAGAAGTTCCAGTCGGTCACGGTTGACGACAAGGGCAAGACCTTCAACACCGACCTCATCCACACCATCGAGACGGGCTACCTGCTCGACCTCGCCGACTGCATGGTGACCGGGGCAATCGCACGCCACGAGAGCCGCGGGGCGCACTCGCGCACCGACTTCACCGAGCGCGATGACGAGAACTGGATGAAGCACACGCTGGCGTACCTTGACGACGGCGAGATCCGACTCGACTACTCGCCTGTGACCATGACCAAGTACGAGCCCCAGGTGAGGACCTACTAATGGCGACCACCACGTTCCGCGTCTTCCGGTACCAGCCGGACTCGGGCGAGACCGAGTCGTACCACCAGGACTTCGCCCTCGACCACGAGGAGAAGACCACCGTTCTGGACGCCCTCCTGCGCATTCAGAATGAGCAGGACGGCACCTTGGCCGTGCGGTACTCGTGCCGCAGCGCAATCTGTGGATCCTGCGCCTGCAAGGTCAACGGCAAGACCGTCCTCGCCTGCATGACGCAGGTGGAGGAGGCCAAGGCCGAGAGCGGCGTCGACATGCTGCAGGTCGACCCCATCGGCAACTTCGCGCCCATCAAGGATCTTGTCGTCGACATGACGTCCTTCTGGGACAAGTTCAAGGCCGTCAAGCCCTTCCTCATCCCGGACGGCCCGGCGCCCGAGAAGGAGCGCCTGGTGCCGAAGGCCGCCATGGAGAAGATCGCCGGCGAGAGCGCCTGCATCCTCTGCGCGGCCTGCTACTCCGAGTGCAACTCGCTGGCCGCCGACCCGGAGTTCGTGGGTCCGGCCGCCTTCGCGTGGGGCTACCGGTTCGCCGCCGACGAGCGCGACTCGCAGCGCAAGAACCGCGCCAAGCTGTACTCCGGCGAGCACGGCGTGTGGGACTGCACCCGCTGCATGTTCTGCAACGAGCGGTGCCCGAAGGGCGTGGACCCGCGTGATGCCATCGAGAAGCTCGGGGCAATCGCGTTCCAGGAGAAGGTCACCAGCGACAAGGGTGCCCGTCACGCCAAGGCGTTCCTCATCTCCATGCGCACCGGTGGCAAGCTGAACGAGATCCTCATCGCGCCGTACACCGACCCGATCGGAGCCCAGTTCAATGCCCCGCTCGCCCTGCGGATGGCGTCGAAGGGCAAGCTGCCCAAGTCGCCGCTCACGCACAAGGTCAAGAATGCCGACCAGGTGAAGAAGCTCATCAAGAACGTCAAGGAGACGATCTAGTGCCGCGTAAGTTCGCGTACTACCCCGGCTGCGTGGCCGAGTTCAGCTCCAAGGAGCTGAACGCCACCACGAAGGCCCTTGCACCGCTCCTCGACATCGAGCTGCTCCCGATGCCGCAGGCCACATGCTGCGGCGCCGGTGACATCGCCGAGGCCAAGCCCAACCTGTACCTCACGCTCAACGCCCGCATCCTCTCCGAGGCCGAGGAGATGGGCGCGGACATCCTCACCATCTGCAACGTGTGCACGCTCAACCTGCGTCGCGCCAACAAGATGCTGAAGGAGGACCCGCGCCTCCTCGAGCAGGTCAACGGCGATCTGGTGAACGCCGGTGCCCGTCCGTATCAGGGCACCATCGAGGTCACGCACCTCCTGTGGTTCCTCGCCACCGAGGAGGGTCTGTCCCTCCTCGAGCAGCGCGGGCCGCGGGGCCTCAACGGCCTGCGGGTGGCGCCGTACTACGGGTGCCAGCTTCTGCGTCCGTCGTCCGTGATGGGCTTCGAGGACCCGGACCGCCCCCAGTCGCTCGAGCGCCTCATCACCGCGCTCGGCGGCGAGGTGGCCGACTACGACGGAAAGACCCGCTGCTGCGGGTTCCCCATCATCCTCGCCCGCGAGGAAGTGGCCCTCAAGGAGTCGCACGTGGCCCTCTCCGGCGCACGGGATGCCGGGGCCCAGGCCATGGTCACCCCGTGCCCGCTGTGCCATCTGGCGATGGATGCCTACCAGCGCAAGACCGAGCAGCTGATGGGCGAGGAGTACTCCATGCCGGTGCTGCACCTCCCGCAGCTCATCGGTCTGGCACTTGGCATCCCCACGGCCCAGATGGAGTTCAAGCGCCACCTCGTGCCGGTGGACGAAGTGCTGAGCACCGTCGGCGCGTAGCCGACCACGACGGAAGGGTCCCCGCACGGGGATCGTCCCACGGTCTCACCGAACGGCCCGGGTCTTCCCCGGGCCGTTCGCGTTTCGGCCCCACCACGCGATACGGGGCGCTCCGTCGCCTAGATTGGGTGGCGTGAGGCCCGTCCCGCTGACCCGCGCGTCCACCCACGAGCTCCCCGCGTGCTGCAGCACCTGCGTGTTCTGGCAGACGCTGCGTGGGGGCAGTGACGAGGGTGAGCGCGACCGGTGGGCGCACCGCACGGAGAGGGCCTTCGGCCCCTGGGGACGCATGCTGAGCGACGGGGAGCAGGTGGTGGGCGTGATGCAGTACGGCCCGTCCACGGCCTTCCCGCGGGCCCGGGTGCTGCCTGCCGGCCCTCCACATCGCGACGCCGCGCTGGTCACATGCGCCTACGTCACCGGGGACGATCCGGCGGGCTCGGTGGAGCGCCTGGTCCTTGAGGCGCTCGCCGACATCAAGGGGCGCGGCATGAACGCGATCGAGATATTCGCCATGCGCTATCCCGACGAGGTTCCCGCTGCCGACCGGGCGGCTCTCAATCACACGCTGTTCGATCTCGCGATGCTCGAACGCCTTGGTTTTCGCACCGTGCGCAGCCGCGGCCAGGTGAGCCTCATGCGACTGGAACTCGGGGGCCGTGAGCCGGGCCATGCCGAGCGGACCGCAACCGCGGTCGGCGATCTCCACCCGGTGCCGGGCGCCGCCCCCCTCCCCGCGTGATCCGTCATCGTGCCGCCGCCGGCGTGGCTGCGGTCGTTCTGCTCGCGGCCACGGCCAGTGCACTCGCCGACCCTGCGACAGATGCCTTCCGCCAGGGCGCCGAGGCCTACGTGAGCCCCGCGGTCGCGGGTGCCGGTGCCCCGGATGCCCAGGCGCGCCTGCAGGCCGTCGCCGATGACCTCTCGCGGGGCGGGCGCCCCGTGCGCATCGCGGTGGTGCCGGGCCCGGTGGGCTCCTCATCGATGGATTCGTACGCCGAGCGTCTGCGGCGTGACCTGGCATTCGGCGGCCTTGTGGTGGCGGTCGCCCCCGGCCGGTCAACGGGGACGGCCGGACCGCGCAGTCAGGCAGCGGTGACGCGTGACCTGCGGACCGCCCGCGTCGGGACCATCACCGACCCCATCGCACGCGCCGACGCCGCGGCCCGGTCGGCAGCGGGCCCGCTGCTCACGCCCTCCACCAGCGACACCGTGCGCGCACTGCTCGGCCTGCTGGGAATCGCGCTGATCGGCGGCGTGTGGGCCGCGGCCTTCGGGATACGGCGAAACCGTCGCGTGCGCCGCGACGCCCTGGTGGAAGACACCGCGGCGGCCCGGGTGCGGCTGGACGCCATCGGCGCGCGGCTCGACATGCTCGCGGTACTGCCCGACCACCACGCCCGCGCCGACGACCGCCTGGATGCCGCCACGCGCGTGGCGCGACGCGCCCAGGCCGAACTCGACCGCGTGACGTCCGTGGAGGAGGTGCCCGCCATCGAACTGCTCGTGGGCGAGGCCTTCGGCCTTGTGCGCGAGGCCGAGGACGCCGCCGGGGTCCCCTCGCCCGAGGACCCCTTCGCGGGCCTGTGCCGCGTGGACCCCGCGCATGGACCGAGCAGCACCGAGGCACCCATGCGCCCCGATGGCATCACGCGCCCCTCCTGCCAGTCGTGCCGCGAGAAGGCCGATGAAGGCCACCCTCAGATGCGCCGGATGGTGCCATCGCCCTTCGGCCCCGCGCCATTCGACGAGGCCGGTGTGGGCTAGAGCCAGCCCTTCATCACGAGGCTCTCGGCGATCTGCACGGCGTTGCTGGCCGCGCCCTTGCGGAGGTTGTCGGCCACGATCCACATGGCCAGGCCATTGGGATGCGATGCGTCCTTGCGGATGCGCCCGATGAACACCTCGTCCCGCCCCTCGGCATCGCGCGCCAGCGGGTAGGTGTTGCTGGCCGGCTCATCGAGCACCACCGCACCGGGGGCGAGCATGAGGATCTCTCGCGCCTTCTCGGCCGTGATGGGCTCCGTGGTCTCGATGTGCACGGCTTCGGAGTGTGACCGGATGACCGGCACCCGCACACACGTGGCCGACACCCGGAGGTCTGGCAGGTGCAGCATCTTGCGCGTCTCGTTGCCCACCTTCACCTCCTCGCCCGTGTAGCCGCTGTCCTCGAACACGTCGATGTGCGGGATGGCGTTGAACGCGATGGGGTGCGGGTACACCTGGGGAGCGGGCTCATCACCGGCCAGGTTGCCGGCGGTCTGGCTGCGCAGCTCGTCGATGGCCGCGACACCGGTGCCGCTGACCGACTGGTACGACGACACGATCACGCGCTCCAGGCCCACGGCGTCGGCGATGGGCTTCAGCGCCACCACCAGGGGAGCCGCAACGCAGTTGGGGTTGGCGATGATGCCCTGGTGACCCTCGATGTCGGCCTCGTTGACCTCAGGCACCACCAGCGGCACGTTCGGGTCCATGCGGAACGCCGATGAGTTGTCGATGACCACGGCACCGGCCTCCACCGCGGCGGGCGCGAAGTCGCGTGACCTCTGACCACCTGCGGAGAAGAGGGCGATCTGGATTCCCTCGAAGGAGCGCTCGGTGAGCTCCTGCACCTCGAAGGGCTTGCCCAGATAGTCGATGACCGTGCCCGCGCTGCGAGCCGAGGCCAGGGGGCGGAGCTCGGTCACGGGAAAGCCCCGTTCCTCGAGCACGCGGATCATGACGGACCCCACGGCGCCCGTGGCACCGACGACGGCGACGTTAAACACCGCGGCGCTCGGCTTCGCTCGCGAGGTCGAATGCCTCATGCAGGGCGCGCACCGCGCGCTCGACCTCGCTGCGGGCGATCACCACCGTGATGCGGATGGTGGAGGTGTCGATCATCTGGATGTTGATGCCCTCACCGGCCAGCACGCGGAACATGGTGGCCGCGATTCCGGGGTTGGAGCGCATGCCCTCACCCACCAGCGACACCTTGCCGATCTGGTCGTCGGAGATGGTCTCGCGGTGCGGTAGACGGTCGCCCATGCCGTCGATCACTTCGAGTGCCCTGCGCAGGTCGGGCAGCGGCACCGTGAACGACAGGTCGGCCCGGCCATCCACCCCGATGTTCTGGATGATCGTGTCGACGTTGATGATCGCGTCGGCAAGTGCCGTGAACACGCGGGCCGCGACTCCCGGCTGGTCCTCGATGCCCAGGAGCGAGATCTTTGCCTCATCGCTCTTGTGGGCGATGCCGGACACGAACGCCCTCTCCATCATGGGAGTCTCCTTGGTGATCCAGGTCCCGTCCTCGGGCGCGAAGGTGGAGCGCACGTGCAGCGGGACATCGTGAAGTCGGGCAACCTCGACCGAGCGGAGCGCGAGCACCTTCGATCCGGAGGCGGCCATCTCGAGCATCTCCTCGTGGCTGACGAGTGGCAGCTTGCGGGCGGTGGGCTCCACCCGGGGATCGGCGGTGAACACGCCCGTGACGTCGGTGTAGATCTCGCACACCCCGGCCCTGAGGGCGGCGGCGAGTGCCACGGCCGTGGTATCGCTGCCACCCCGGCCGAGCGTAGTGACATTGCGGTCGACGGACATGCCCTGAAAGCCCGCCACCAGGGCGATGTGGCCATCGCCCAGGGCATCGTGCAGGCGATCGGGTGTGATCTCGATGATCTTCGCCTTCGTGTGCGCCGTGTCGGTGACGATGCCGGCCTGCGAGCCCGTGAACGACCGGGCGTCGTGGCCCAGGTCGTGCAGCGCCATGGCCATGAGGGCGCACGACACACGCTCGCCCGTGGAGAGCAGCATGTCCATCTCGCGCGGCGAGGGCGACGACGAAATCTCATCCGCCAGCGACACCAGCCCGTCGGTGGTCTTGCCCATCGCGGAGAGCACGACGACGACATCGTCGCCCTCCTCGCGGGCATCAGCGATGCGGCGGGCCACGGTGCGGATTTTCTCTGCATCAGCGACGGATGAGCCGCCGAACTTCATGACCCTGATGGCGATGGGAACCTCCTCGGGCGGGCCAGCGGGCGATTGTAGCCGCCGCAGGCGTCCGTACACTCCCCGGCCATGGGAGTACTCAGGCGCATGACGGAGAAGGGCGGCGACAGCAACCGCCTGCGGATGGTCGGTCTTGGCCTTCTGCTCGGCTTCGCGTGGGGCACCATCATGTGGGCCATCACCGGTGCCGAGGGCGGATGGAAGGTGTGGCTGTACATCTCGCTCACCATGGCCATGATCGGCGCAGGCGTGGCTGGCATCTTCGGGGCCATGGGCGCGCGCAAGCGGGGCGAACGCATCAGCCCGCGCATCGCGCCCAAGGACGCAGCTGAGCGCAAGGCGGAGGCCAAGGCCGCCAAGGCAGAGGCCAAGGCAGAGGCCAAGGCGGCGTCCGACGCACGCAAGCAGTCGGGCCCGCCGGCCTGAGGCCGTGGCGGGGCGCGGGCGCGTCCCCTATCCTCGCCCTGTGACCGTGCTAGGCGGGGAGCTAGCGGTGCCCTGTATCCGCAATCCGCTACAGCGGGGCTGAATTCCCTCCCGAGGGTCCTACTCGGAGGCATGGACTCGGATGACGAGGCATTGAAGGCGAGGTCCCATTCGGTGGGCGACCGTGAACCAGGTCAGGTCCGGAAGGAAGCAGCCTTAAGCGGATCCGCTCACGCGCAGTGGGGCTCCCTCGCCGGAGTCGCGTCCCCGGGTACCACCTCCCGGCAGGTATTCGACGGTGGGTGCACGGTCACACCTCCTTCCTCGTGACAGACCCCGGACAGAGCCTCTACAACCGCCACCGGCCCCGCCGCTTCGAGGATCTCGTCGGCCAGGAGCACGTGGCACGCACGCTCTCGAATGCGCTCGAGCGCGGCACGATCGCCCATGGGTTCCTGTTCTCGGGCCCGCGCGGCACCGGCAAGACCACCACGGCCCGCATCCTGGCCCGGTGCCTGAACTGCCAGGCCTTCCCCGGTCCCACTCCCACCCCGTGCGGCGAATGTGACTCATGCCTGCGTATCGGCCGCGACGACTGGCTGGATGTGGTCGAGGTGGATGCCGCGTCAAGCGCCCGTCGCATCGATGAGATGCGCGAGTGGCTCGAGAGCGTGCGCTATGCGCCCGTGGCGTCGCGCTACCGCGTGACGATCATGGATGAGGCGCACCAGATCCAGGAGGGCGCGGCAAGCGCCCTGCTGAAGACGCTCGAGGAGCCACCGCCGCAGCTCGTGGTGATCCTCTGCACGACGCACCCGTGGGACATCCTCCCCACCATCCGCTCGCGCCTGCAGACCTACACCCTGCGCAAGCCCGGCGTGGCGAACCTGCTCACGGTTCTCGAGCGCGTGGCCCGCGACGAGGACATCGAGACCACACCTCAGGCGCTCGACCTGGTGGCGCGCGCCGCCGATGGTTCATACCGTGATGCGCTGGGCCTGCTCGACCAGATCTCCACCTTCGGGGGCGGGCGCGTGGACATGGCCGACGCGCTCGACCTGCTGGGCGTGGTCAGCCGTGAGACGCTCTTCGACCTCGTGGACCTCATGGCCCAGGGCGATGCCGCCGGCGCGTTCGAGCTCCTCGAGTCATCACTCGACGGGGGGGCCGACCCCGAGGAACTCATGCGCGGGCTCATCACCCACCTGCGCTACACGTGCCTGCTGCAGCAGGGCGCGCAGGCACGCGAGGAGTGGGCCCTCGCACCCGAGGAACTTGACCGGCTGCATGCCCAGGCCAACCAGCTGAGCCCGGTGCAGGTGGTGCGCGCCATCGATCTTCTCGCCGATGCCCAGGTGCGCATCAGGCACGGCCAGGCCGACCCGCGCATCCAGCTCGAGCTTGTCGCGGCCAAGCTGTCGCGGCCCTTCCTCGACGCCGGCATCGAGGGCGTGGCCGCCCGCGTGGAGGCGCTTG
>JBIIQA010000062.1:0-8113 GCA_044342355.1 Miltoncostaeaceae bacterium
CGCGGTGTCGGGTTCCACGGTCTACCTGGGCGGCAACTTCACCACCGTGGGTGGCACCACCCGCAACCGTGCGGCGGCGGTCGGCACCGACGGCACGCTCACCGCCTGGAACCCCGACCTGGACAGCCGGGTGAGTGCCATCGCGGTGTCGGGTTCCACGGTCTACCTGGGCGGCAACTTCACCACCGTCGCCGGCACCACCCGCAACCGTGCGGCGGCGGTCGGCACCGACGGCATGCTCACCGGCTGGGACCCCGACCTGGGCAGCTTCGTCACTGCCATCGCGGTGTCGGGTTCCACGGTCTACCTGGGGGGTGGCTTCACCACCGTTGGTGGCACCACCCGCAACCGTGCGGCGGCGGTCGGCACCGACGGCACGCTCACCACCTGGAACCCCAACCTGAACAGCCGTGCGGATGCCATCGCGGTGTCGGGTTCCACGGTCTACCTGGGCGGCAACTTCACCACCGTGGGTGGCACCACCCGCAACCGTGCGGCGGCGGTCGGCACCGACGGCACGCTGCTCGCGCCGTGGCCGGCGCCCTACGTGTCTCCGGCCCCAGCGCCCGATCCCTCTGCCCCGGCCACCACCCCGTCCACCACCCCCAACCAGACACCCGCGGTGGTGCCCGTGGCGCCGGCGCGTCTTGCGAGCACCGTACGCAGGCGCGGCAACACAGTGGTGACCACCGGCCCGGTTCCCATGGGCGCCACCAGCGTGGTGCAGGAGGCCAACTACGGGGGGCGCGTGGCTAACGCGTTCGCCTTCGGCATGCGCCAGAGCGCCCGCACCGTCACGCGGTGCCCCATCACCACCACCTCGCGCACCCGCACCTATACCTGCCGGGTACGCCTTCGGACCGGCACCTGGACACTCACCACCCGAGCGACGGCAGGCAGCGTGGTGGTGGCCCAGTCGGTCAGTCGCGTGCGCGTGAAGGCACCTCAGCGCATTGCGGTGACCGGCTGAGCATCAGCTACCGGCCAGCACCCCGTTGAGGTCGTAGCGGTCGAGCCCCATGTTGAGGGCCGAGTCTGCATCCGCCGAGGTCTTCGTGCAGCGCACGCTCAGGGTGTAAGTGCCTGCGGCGGGCACGGCGTAGGCGAAGGCCAGCGACATGAGGCCGTTGACGGGCACCACGTCGTTCGTGACGGTCGAGGTGGGCGTGATCTGGCTGATCGCCACATTGGCGGGGGCCACCCATACCCGGCACTCGGCCCACGCCGAATGGCCGGGCAAACCACCGCTGGGGAACACGAAGCCCGTCACGTTGCCGGTGAGCAGGCCGGCGCGGGGGATGGCCACGGCGTAGGAGATCACCGTGGTGCCGTCGGTGATCTGGACTGGTGTGCCGAGCAGTTGGGAGTCGCTGAACGCGAAGGTCGGTCCGATGTCGCCCTGCGGGCCACGCTCGCCGGCAGTGCCCTGTGCACCGCGCTCGCCTGTGGCGCCCTGCGGGCCGCGCTCGCCTCGCGGCAGCTGCCCGGGCTTGAAGTCGCTGGCATCCAGACTGCCGGCCTTCACCTTTGCGCCGGTGACGGCGTTCTTCTTGATCTGCTTGGTGCCCACCGAGTTCTTCGGCAGCTGCGTGACCGCGTAGCCGGTGCCGCCGAGGGCCACGGCGAGGGCGACGAAGGACACCGCGAGGGCGGGTGAGGGGGTCTTCACGTGGGCTCCTCAGGTGGCGGGGTGAGCTGGGGCGACGTGTGAGCGCGATGATAACTGCCACGGGTGTGGCGGTCACCCACTGCGCCGGGGCCCTACGCGAGCAGGCGCAGGAACTGCCGGGGGGCCATGACGGTGGGCACGGCCGGCAGGTCGAGCAGGTGCTGGTCGCCAGTCACCAGCGCGGCGCCCCACTCGCGGGCGAGGGCCATCAGGTAGTCGTCGCCGGGGTCGGCAGGCACCGCGGGTTCGGGTGGCACGTCTGGCACGAACCTGGTGCGGTTGACGATGAGGTCGAGGATCTCATCGCGGTCGCCCGGCGGGATGCGCGCGGCCAGGTGCGGCCTGAGGGTGACGCGGGCTACCTCCGAGAGAAGTGCCCCGCAGGTGATGGCCTCGAACGCGCCGGCGGTGAGGTGGGCCAGGACCTCCGCCGGGCGGCCGGAGGGGCTGATGAGCCCGGCGACGATGACGTTGGTGTCAAGTACCGCGCGCAGCGTGCTGCTGTTCCACGACCCAGTCCATCACCTGGTCGTCGGTCATGTCGCGGATGTCGCGACCGTCGTCGGTGATGAGCCCCTCGTGGTCGATGCGCTGCCAGAGGCGCTCGAACACGCCAAGGCCCAGGTGGGTGATGAGGGCCTCCTCGATGAGGTCGCCCTCCTTGATCCCGCGGTTCGCGGCGGCGATGCGGGCCGAGCGCAGGATGTCCTCATCGATGGTGAGGGTGGTGCGCGTCTTGGGCATGGGGGGACCGTAGCATCATGATGCAATGATGCTAACGGGCGCAGGAAAAGGTGCGCCGCCCGCCGGACCCCCGAAGGCCAGCGGGCGGCGCGAGCACCGTCGGCGAGTCCCCCCCGAGACCTGCCGACGGGCCGTCGTGGGCAGAGCCCACGACGCTTGTGCGGGCCAGGGGCCCGGCGATGTTGGGGCTGCGCACGTGGCGCAGGTGGGGATAGGGGTGGTTCACAGGGGTAAACCGGAGGCTACGTGCAGCGCCCCCACCCGGCCCTGCTGCGCCGAGGGGGCCGGGTGGGCGTTGCACACGCGCTACGTGCCGAGGTTCAGGTGTCGGCGCACGCTGTTGCGCAGCGCCCGCGGAACCCGCGCCCTCTCAGGCCCGCTGCGGCCGGACCGTCGTTATTCCCAGGTTGAAGTAGCGCCACTCCATGGCGATGTCGCTCACACCCACCGAGCAGTGACGCCGCGAAGTTGTTGGCCTCGCGCTCGTTGTTGGTGTCGACCGGGACCGACAGGTCTGACTGTCGCCGCCGCACCCGGATTTCCGAGCGCGGCGGCGACGCCACGGCGTGCTACCCCCGGCGGTTCAGCCAGCGGCGTACCTGGTTGCGCAGTGCGGCCTGGTCCCAGCCGTTCATGAAGTCGGCGTGCAGCCCCGCGGGGTTGCCTGACGAAAGCGCGTACTCGTGCTCCTGACCGTCGGAGGGCCAGAAGACCTCCTGTGTCATCTCGGGGAGAGCGACGGGGTGAGTGGCCGGGCAGGTGCGGTTGGTGCGGTATGCCATGTGCGACTGCGTGGGGCTTGTGAGCGTGGTTCCGTCCCAGCAGTTGGGGAACCTCACGACGCCAACCATGGCCTCGTCGGTGGCGCAGTCAGGGGGCGTGGCGCTGAGCGGTGCGCGCGGCCCCGCAAACTCGCAGCGCCAGCCGGCGTGATCCTGCAGCGTGGTCGCTGCCTTGTCGCCCGCGATGAGGGTGAAGCCCGCGGGAAATGCGCGCACGCGCTGGCCGCGGGGCGCGGAGTACCACACCCGCGCCATGTCCGGCTTTACGCTGACGGCGGCTTGCGGGTCGTCCACCACCTGCAGCGCGGGCATCCAGTAGGCCGATCCATTGCGGGTGTTGCCGCATGAGGTGGCGTCGCGGTCTGCGTTGGCGGCCACCAGCGAGGCGGGTGTGGATGACGCGTCGATGGTGGTCGAGCCGAAGAACTGGTGCTCATGACCGGCAGGGTCCTGGCCCGGGAAGACGATCGGGTCGAACGTGCCCGCCTTCACGAACTCACACGTCACTCGGAACGACCGACCGCGGCGCACGCCCTGCGGGGTACCGGCCTGGCCGCCGGTAGCGCGCGGGCTGCTGGGATCGCCTGCCGCGCCCTGGGGGGCGGGGCCCATGCGCGGGCCAACCTGGCCGCCCACGGCGGGAGGGGCAAGAGGAGCAGGCGGGGCGGGTCGGACGGACGGGCCGGGCTGCATCTGCGCGGGGGATCCGGGCCGAGGGCCGGGGGGCCTGTCGCCCTTGTGGTCTGCGAGCAGCGGTGCGGCGGCGAGACCACCGGCGCCAGCCGTGATGGCAACGAGTACAGCGCTCAGGCGAGTGGTGCGGGACATGCGGGGCTCCTGTCTGGGGTTGATGGGAGCACCAAACAGGCGACCTGTGAGCGATCTATGTGCCGCGGCTTGCCAATTCGCAATGTTCCGGCGAGCGATTTTGTGAAGTTGTCGCCCGCGGTGCCCCGGGCTAGGCGCGGCCGGGGCGAACGCTCGTGATGTCGAGGTTGAAGTAGCGCCACTCCATGGCGATGTCGCTCACGCCGAAGCGCTCGGCAGCGGCGTCGGCATCTATGCCCTCGGCGGCCGCGCGGCGCACCTGCTCCTCGGGCATGAGCAGTGACGCCGCGAAGTTGTTGGCCTCGCGCTCGTGGTTGGTGTCGACCTTGGCCGACAGGTCTGACTGCCGGCACATGATGGGCTCGGGGTCGGGCACGCGGCCCTCGTCGCACTGGCACACCCAGTGGCCGATCTCATGCGCGAGGGTGAAGCGACGCCGGCCCACACTCTCGCGGGCCTCGCGGGCGTTCAGGTACACGTAGCGCGTGCCGGGGAGCAGCAGGCCCGACACCTCGATCTCGTCCGACTCGACGACGAAGAGGCCCAGCATGTCCGTGGCCAGGGCGTCCACTGGCACGGGCCCATCGCCGGGCACCGTGCCGAAGCGTTCGGCGAAGCGGGCGAGGAGCTGCTCGGCGCGCGGGTCCGACTCGCGGCGCCCCTCCGCATTCATCCGGGCCCGCCGGTGAACAGGTCGTCCACCTCGCCCGGCTCGCCGGGGAGTGACGAGAGGGCATCCATCCGCACCTCGGTGCCCGATGCCGCCCGCGCGAACACCGCCTGCTGGGCGCCCGGTGCCGATGGGTCGGGCCCCCGGAGCATGAGTGACGCCCGCGCCACGCCCATCACCCGCGCCACGGCCTCGAAAACCTGGTCGCGAATGCCCGCGAGGGGCAGCTGGCCGGTTTCGAGCTCGTGGTAGTAGACCGCCACCCGGGGCTCCGAGGTGGGCGGAAGGCCCAGTTCGTCGCGCAGCTGGCCCACCGCCTCATCGCGCGTCATGCCGCGGGCGGTGCGCAACTCGAGCAGCGGCGGCTGGCCGCGCAGCATCGCCTGCACCATGAGCAGCGTCTCGGGCGCGGGGTCGGGGGGAGGCTCGTCGGCCAGCACCAGGCGTATGCGCTGCCCGAGCTCGTCGCGGTGGGGAGGGGGCACGCGCTCGAGGAAGTTCGCGGCGTCGGGGTGGTCGCCCGCCACGTAGGCCGAGCGGAACTCCTCGGCGATCTCATCGAGGTGGCTCATGCGGCGTCCTGCACGAGCCACTCCTGAATGCGCCTTTTGGCGCGATGGTGGATCTGGTGCGCGTTGTTTCCCGTGATGCCCATCATCTCCGCAACCTCCGAAAGCTCGAGGCCTTCCAGGTAATGCATGGTCATGAGGGTGCTCTCCCGGTCGCCCAGGCGCCTGAAGAGTTCCTCCACCACGTCATCCTGCCCCACCGCATCGATCTCGCGAAGGGCCCCGTGGTCGACGGGGTCGTCGGCCGGCATCTCGCCGATGGGGTTCTCACGCCCGCGGCGCCCTGCCGCCGTCGCCACGTAGCCCTTGACCGTCCAGTTGGTGATCTGGAAGATCGCCGCGCCGAGGGGCAGGCGGTAGCGCATCCCTCCGCGGATCTCACGGGTGACGCGCAGAAACACTTCCTGGCGCACCTCCTCGGCCTCGCCACCGCGCACGCGGCCGGTGGAGCGGATCCACTGCAGCACGGGCTCCCAATAGGAGGCCACCACGTGGTCGAGGTCGTACCCATCATGGGACAGGCTGCCGTTGCGTGTCGATTCCTTACACACCGTGGGGTCAGGATACGCATGCCGCCCACGGGCCGGTTCATGATGTCCGGGATGGGAAAAACTCGGGATATGGATAAACGCCACTCGGAGCGGGTACATTTGCGAACGAATTGCACCGAGTCGAAGGTTGAGGTGCTCCGATGTCGCCGTCGTGGATCCGCATCGCCGATGAGGTCGAGTCGCTTGCACGCGACCGCGGCCGGGCGGCGGAGGTGGAGCCGGACGAGGGCGAGCGCAGGCTCCTCCTGCGCGAGGCTGCACTGCTCGCGCGCGCCGCAGCGATGGCCCGGGCAGATCCGGGCGACGGCCTCATGATCCAGGCGGCGTGCGCAGGCATCGTGGTCGATGGTCGCGGGCTGATGATGTGGGGCATCAGCCCGCGAGCGGATGATGACCTGCGCGCACTTGCGGTTGACCCCGGCGTTGATCCGGCACAGGTGGATGCGCGCGCGCTGCTGGCACTGATCGTGGGAGCACCGGCGGATGGTGTGCGGGCCGCCAACCCCGCGCACCCCTCAGTCGTCGTCTGAATCGTCCTTGCGGTCACCGGAGCCGCGGTCGTCGTCCCGGTCCGGCCGGGCCACCAGGGCTTCCCGCCACCGGGCGCGCGCGAGGGGGCAGCCATTGATGTGAGTGCCACGCACTCATGTATCCATGCCGATTTGCAGCACTTTCGTTACACGGACCGTTCGTGCTGGACAAGCCGGCGGCACTGCCCTACCTTTCCCGCTGGCACTCAGGCGGGGCGAGTGCCACGCAGATCGCCCCGCAGATGGACACATTCAATTTGGAGGACCAGATGAGCATCACGCCGCTTGGTGACCGCGTCATCGTGACCGCGGGCGAGTCCGAGGAAGTCACGGCCAGTGGGATCGTGCTTCCCGACACTGCCAAGGAGAAGCCGCAGCGCGGCACCGTCGTCGCCGTTGGCGCCGGCCGCTGGGTCGAGGGCGAGCGCATCGCCCCGGACGTCGAGGTGGGTGACGTTGTCATCTACTCCAAGTACGGCGGCACCGAGCTCAACATTGATGGCGACGACGTGATCGTGCTCAGCGAGCACGACATCCTCGCCAAGCTCGACGCGCCCGCGAAGAAGGCCACGAAGGCCAAGAAGTAAGGCACCTCGAAGATTCCCGAAAGGACTGTTGGAAGAATGGCCAAGGAAATCAAGTTCCACGAGGACGCCCGACGCGCGCTTGAGCGCGGCGTCAACATCCTCGCCGACGCCGTCAAGGTGACGCTGGGCCCCAAGGGCCGCTACGTCGTCATCGACAAGATGTTCGGTGCCCCGACGATCACGAACGATGGTGTGACCATCGCCCGCGAGATCGACCTCGAGGACCCGTTCGAGAACCAGGGTGCACAGCTGGTGCGCGAGGTGGCCACGGCCACCAACGACGTCGCCGGTGATGGCACCACCACCGCCACCCTTCTTGCCCAGGCCATCGTGCGCGAGGGCCTCAAGAACGTGGCTGCCGGCGCCAACCCCATGGGGCTCAAGCGCGGCATCGAGACGGCTGTTGAGGCCGTCGTCGGGTCGATCCACACCCAGAGCCGTGAGATCAGCGGCAAGGAAGAGATCGCCCGCGTCGCCACCATCTCCGCTCGCGACCGCGAGATCGGCGATGTCATCGCCGACGCCATCGAGAAGGTGGGCAAGGACGGCGTGGTGAACGTCGAAGAGGGCCAGACCTTCGGGATGGAGCTCGAGTTCACCGAGGGAATGCAGTTCGACCGCGGTTACATGTCGCCCTACATGGTCACCGACCAGGAGCGCATGGAGGCCGTGCTTGAGGACTGCTACGTGCTCGCGCACGGCGGCAAGATCCAGAACGTGAAGGACATCCTTCCGCTTCTCGAGAAGGTCATCCAGACCGGCAAGCCGCTCCTCATCCTCGCCGAGGACGTCGAGGGCGAGGCTCTGGCCACCCTCATCGTCAACAAGCTGCGTGGCACGTTCACCGGCATCGCCGTCAAGGCGCCGGGCTTCGGTGACCGCCGCAAGCGCATGCTCGAGGACATCGCCATCCTCACGGGTGGAGAGCAGATCTCCGAGGAGATGGGCCTGAAGCTCGAGAACACCGAGCTGTCGCAGCTGGGTCGCGCCCGCAAGGTCGTGGTGGGCAAGGACACCACCACGATCATCGACGGTGCCGGCAAGGCCGACGACATCAAGGGTCGCATCAAGCAGATCCGGGTCGAGATCGAGAACAGCGACTCCGACTTCGACCGCGAGAAGCTCCAGGAGCGCCTCGCGAAGATGGCCGGTGGCGTGGCAGTCGTGAAGGTCGGCGCCGCCA